>NZ_CAKVZL010000011.1:3230-38232 GCF_934835595.1 Eubacterium sp. AF15-50 | reverse complement strand
CATAACGCTTTACTGGTTGCCACAGTATCTCTTGCGACACCGGTATATCTGATTTTTATGTCCATCGGAACTTTGTTTGGAATAGGCGGGACTTCTGTAATTTCCAGGGCATTAGGAGAAGGCAAGAAAGAAAAAGCAAGAAAATACTGTGCGTTTTGTTTTTGTGGATGTGTATTTGTAGGTATTCTGTTGGCAGCATCAATTCCACCACCAACCATGCCTTTTAAGGAAGTCTTTTCAAGACAGTCTCCCCAGCCTTGCAGACCATTGTAGGCTTTTTCAAATGCACTTTTATCATTCTCACTATAATCTTTTAAGAAGAAATCTGGTCTTGAGATCAAAGATATAAAGCAATTTTTTTATATGGGTATCTGAAGGCAGCTCCAGCTATGAAAAAAGGAAAGAAATATTTGAAGCCAGAAAATCAGCTGTTGAAACTGAAATCCAGGAACTTCAAAAGACTCTCTCCCTCTTAAACTTCAAGTGCCGGTATTACGAAACTGCACAGAAAGATGGTAACGAAGATACTATAAATGCCCTGTTGCCTGATAAACTTCCTGAAAACATTCAAAAACTATTTAACAAAGGACATGAATGATTTTTGTTATCTTCATCAAACTGAATTTTACTTTGTAACTATAACCTTCCCTTCATCCTTAAGTCCACTTCCGTTTCTAAATATAACTTCAAATCTTTCTTTGCTATGTTTACTCTTCTTTTCTCAAGTGTTAAATTCCGATTTGTATATCACGTATATTTCCTTACCTGTTTTTCTTCTCTCTTCTTGCGAAAAGACAGGCACATAAAGCAACGAAAGCAATTGTTATAGCTATAAGTATTGGTAGCACAGGTATAGGGAAGACGCTTGCTCCTATCAGCTTAAGTCCCTGATAAAGTGTGTATACACCAAATACAGAAAATATTACAAATGCCAATGTATTAAGCAATCCATCCGGAGTTTTACTCTTTAATAAATAGCCTACTAACATTCCAAGAATATCCGCCGCAAAAAGCCCCAGAGAGCATCCAATCCATACAATAAATGCTACACTCATACCTTCATTAGCGCCAAATGTTATGGCTGTAAGCTGTGTCTTATCTCCAAGCTCAGCTACAAAGAATGTGAAAAAAACTGCCAGTGGTGCAAACTTAATCTTTGATTTGCCCCCCTCTTCCTCTTCATCGTCATCATCCCCTGTGACAGTTGATGTGGCAAAATAAAGAAATGCCAGTGCCGCAATGGTTTTAATCAACCAGTCAGGAATAAATTCACTGACAAGTCCACCTGCAAGAACAGCAAGTCCGTTAAGTACAAGAATTGCTGTGGCAGTTCCTAATATAATATCTCTTAATTTATATTTAGAAGTAAGTGCAATAAGCATAAGCTGTGTCTTATCTCCCATTTCCGCTATGAATTCAGTAAAAAATACCTTTACAAACAACAACATTTGTCTGATATCTCCTTTATCTTATTATGATGTAAACCATATACGCTGCATAAAATGCAACCATACTTAATCCTTCGATTCTTCCGATTTTATTTCCGGTTCCCGCAAATATCCATACTAATACCGTAAATATCATAAGTACGCACAAATCAATAACATTTTCAGTAATTATACTGATTGGGCTGATTGCTGATGCTATACCAAGTACCATAAGTATATTGAATATATTTGAACCAATTGCATTACCCAGTGCCATATCCACTTCATTCTTTCCGGCTGCAACTATTGAAGTTACAAGTTCAGGAAGTGATGTTCCTATTGAGACAATTGTGAGTCCAATAAGTGTCTGGCTCATACCAAGCTCCCCTGCTATTCTTGAGGCGGCATCTACAGTCATATCTCCACCGATTGCAATTGCCATTACTCCACCAACTATGAATAATATACTCATAGGAACTGAAACCAGCTTAATTTCTTCATCACAATCGCCTTCAATCTCGACTTTTCTGCCTTCTTTACTTGCCTTTAATGCAATTTTAATCATGTAGAAAAAATAAACTCCAAAGAATCCAAGTAATATCACACCATCAAAGTGTCCCAGTGTCATACCGGATTTGTCACCAAATGCAACAATGCCTAAAATCATTAAAAGTCCGGCACACACAAGGGAAAATGGGATATCTCTCTTTATTGTTTCTTTTGCAACATTTACTGCAGCAATCATTGCACACACACCAATAACAACCATCAGGTTGAATATATTAGATCCGACTACATTACTTACTGCAAGTTCATTGTTGCCTATAAGTGAAGCCGATACACTGACTGCTGTTTCCGGAAGGGATGTTCCCATAGCAACAATTGTAAGTCCGATAATTATAGACGGAACATGCAATCTCTTTGCTACACTTGAACTTCCTTCCACAAAAAAATCTGCTCCTTTAATAAGTAAGACAAAACCTATTACAAGAAACACAAGTACAAGGGCGAATGGGGCGTTGTTAATAATTTTCTCCATATTTTTTCTCCTTTTCTCCACAACAGTGTCGTCTGTAAAAACATCTGATATTACAGGTATACCCGGCAGATATTAAGTAAAAAAGACTCATGTACATCAACTACCAGCTGGTGTGTAATACATAAGCTGTTAATTGATATACATGAGTCTCATTATTTAAGATTTGCCAGATTATACTCTTTACTATAATCAGAATGTTGACAAACCACACTTTCGCGCTAACTACTCCCTCATGGAATATTAATTTACTGATAAATAATATCAAATGTATTAAGGGGTGTCAACAACTTCACTCCGTCACGCTGACAGGGAAGCAGTCCCTTATCCGTATAGAAACGTAACGTATGTTCCGTAACATCGAACATTTCCGCCATCTTCCTTATAAAAAACATCTGACCACTGACAGATGCTTTGCAATATAGGGACAACAGATTTTCCTTTTTGCGTCAGGGAATATTCCACTTTTGGTGGAATTTCATCATAGGACTTACGGTTAATGATTCCATCCTCTATCAAATCCTTTAATGTTGTTGTCAGAACCGCATCTGTTATGTTATACATCTCCTTGCGAATCTGACTATAGCGCAGTTTTTCATTTGCCGATAATACGCATATAATACGGGATTTCCATTTACCACCAAATATTGCAAGACCATATTCGAGGGGACACCGTATATCATCATCTAATTTTTTCTTATATTTTGCCATAAAAAATCACCTTCAAGCTTTATTTTGTATTATTATAGCTTGATATTGGCTGAGCCCCCTGCACCAGTCCCGGCAGCAAAAGCATAACGAACTGCATAACTGAATTTAATATACTTATTGACGCAACAACCGCCATTTTAATAAACAACGGTCCCACAGGCATTGTTTCAAGAATATTTGAGTCCTTATTTTTATTTTCCATAATAATCATAAACTTTGACAATTCCTTGATTGGCTGGAACACTTCCGCACTAACTCCCATATGTATGCAAAGTGTGGTAACGATTGCTGCAATCACGAAATAAAGTATAAACATTGGGAATGCCCTCTTTAAACTAAACTTCGCGGTCTTAACGTCTTCTTTTGCACTCTTTTTAGCCATTATCAATGATAATCCCAGTGTAATGGGGACAATGGCAAGGGGTCTTGTAAGCTTTACCGTTACAGCCTTGTTCAAAGTTTCACTTCCCCTACTCATTTAATCGCTTGTGTAATCTATATCGTGTTACTATTCTGGCAAATTCTCTCATAAGCACCTCCTATACAATTTCAAAATCATTAAAATCATCAAAACTCTTCACTCTGCTTTTTTGTGCATCCAAAGAATATCCATCAATCTGCATGGCTGTAGAAACACGAGTATATGTATATACTTTAGTTTTCTCACTCATCATTGTTTCTCCTCAATTTGATTGTTTATGCTTTGTGCTTCATTTAATATTTTCAACTGATAATCTGCAATCTCTTTCAATATCAAAAATCGTTCTTTTTTGTCACGACCTTCACGTATCATTTGAGCATTGTGTGTTTCCAAATTTGAAAGAACTGTCAGTTCATTGATTGTCGCATAATCTCTTACATTACTGTTTCCTGCAAGTTCAGGATTAATCTCACGCCACGCTTTTGCAGTAAAACCGAATAAAGCAACATTTAATACATCAGCCTCTTTTGCATATGCAAGCCACTCGAGATTCTCACTATAATTCTGCTTAGGTATCAAATAATTTTTCACGGCATCTGTTTGAATCAAATAATTATTTTTTGATAAGAATCTCTTAGCATTCCATTCAATTTTTTGGAAATCATTTTCCTGTTCCTTTAACCTTTGGAATTCTTTTATTAAATACAATTTGAAAACAGGACTAATTGCTGATGCGAACTCAAAAGCTATGTCTTTATGCGCAAAAGTTCCACCATATCTTCCTTTCTTAACATAAAGACCAATTGCATTTGTCTGATCAATCCATTCCGAAACGCTTGGTGTAAAAGTCAGCAATCCTGCCTGTTTTTTAAAGTGTTCAGATTCGAACACTTTAAAATCCGGATTATATATTTCTTCCCATGTTGCTAAGAACTCCAGAGTCGCACGATTTCTCAACCAATTTCTTACTACATCCGCTGCTCTTGAATTAGAATTTTTTGCATTGGCAATATCAGTTATGCAAATATAATCATTTGCATCATCTGTTGTTACTGTTATAGGTATATTTTGAACGGTAATTATATTATTTTTCTTCTGCATATTCTTCCCCCAATCGCTTCATGTACTCCAATAAATGTCTCTTCTGCCCAGTCGTAAAACTGTGATACTGCGCAAGTATTTCTTCATCTTTCGTTTTTTCCACGTCAATCTCTTCAACTGTTTTCTTTTGAAATGTGTCGGTATCTTCAAGCAATTCCTCAACAGATACTCCCAGCGCCTTACTAATAACTAATAATTTATCTGCTCCCGGATTCATCTTCTTGGTATTCCAATCACTTATAGTACTGGCAGTTATTCCTGTTCTTCTTCCAAGTTCTCTCATACTCATCTTTTGTTCTCTCATAATCATAAAAATTTTCTCACTTATAATCATAGTATCTCCTTTTATTTTTTCGTACGTTATATCTATCGTTCGGTATATCGTTCATTATATTCACTAATTACATTTAAGTCAATGCCAATATGACATTGACTTTCTTTGATTAATGCTGACCATTATGAGCATCTTATAGATTTTTCTAAATCTTTCTATGCCTTTCCATTTCTTCAAGTTCCTTTTCACGAACTTGTTCTTCTTGCCTACATTTACAACCTACAGAAATAAGTCTATGTCCTAGGCAATCTACATCATAAACTTTTTCAACAGGTTCGTGACAAATCGGACAATGTTTAATTCCATCAATCACTTCATAATCTTCTTCACACTGCGGTGACACCGCTGTGTTAGTATTGTTGTTAATAGGATTATTTAATCCTGTGTTTAATTCTTTTTCTATTATATTATTCATGTTTTTTCTCTCCTTTTTACTTAATAAAGATATTACTAATATAAGTTACTATATTAGTTACTAGTGTGAATAAATCTTTACTAATCATCTGCAATTATTTTCACGCTTACGCCTTTATGACTGTCATTTTTTTCATATGTGGTCTGCAAGTTTTTGCATGTATCATTACTGACTACTGAAGATTTTGGCAGTAATAAATAATACACATTGGCTCTGCCTTTGGAATCTTCTTTGACTTCAAGTAAATGCTCTTTCTTCAACTCGTTTATGGCATTGATAACAGTTCTTTCTTTGCAGTTTAATTCTTCTGCGATAGATTTTTCTGTATATACCAGCGTTACTCTGTCATCACCTCCAATCTTTTAAAGTTTTATATAAACATCTAACCGGTTAATGTGTTTATTATTTTTCTTGTTTTGTTTTCGAACAACCGTTCTATGACATTATCTCATGTTTTTAATTGGTTGTCGCTCGCTAGTAAGGTAAAAAAGTTACCTTCTTAGGGATGTTTTGCTGTTTTTTGTTTTAATGTTCAATAATATTATCTAATAATAATGTTCAATTGTCGCTCACTCACATGGTAAAGATAAGCGAATTTTTACCTTCATAGTGAGGTTTAAACAAAATAAAACGCCACTGATTACTCAGCAGCGTTTAGCTCTCTAGGTATGTATAAGGTTTTAGGATAATCCTAAAACCTGTTTATATCATTGCAAAATATCTGAAAGCATCCAAAATAGCCTTTTCTTTTTCAGGAGTGCATTTTCTTTCTGCACTACTTTCACTCTTTGCTGTATTATATTTTTTTCTTTCCTTGATACCACACTTATCTTTTATCTGTGCAATGTTCAAACTACTTACTTTCAAACCAAACTTATCTAATACATAATCTTTAATCTGCTGGTATGTAGCTTTTTCTCGGCACCGGTAACATCCATCTCATCCATATCAACTTTTATGTCAATGTGATGCTTCGCCTCATAGATTTTGAACCAAAAGCGCAACCGTCTCCACATGCACGCTTTGACCAAACATGTCACATGGGGTTGCCTCCACCAGCTTATATCCCTTATCACTTAACCACTTAATATCCCTTGCCAAAGTAGCACTGTCACAGCTAACATATACAATCCTCTTTGGTGCCATTAAAACCATGGTATTAAGCAGCTTCTCATCACATCCTTTTCTCGGTGGGTCCACAACTATTACATCCGGATTGCATTCCGGTTCACCTTTATGCTTCTGAAAATACTCAGGAACCACATCCTCTGCCGCACCTGAAATAAAATCCACATTTTCTATATTGTTAATACGAGCATTGACTTTAGCATCCTCCACTGCCGGCTCCACAATTTCCACCCCAATAACTTTTCTTGCATTTTTTGCCAAAAATAAGGAAATGCTTCCTATTCCGCAGTACAAATCCCAAACTGTCTCACTTCCTGTAAGCTTGGCATATTCCATGGCTTTGGAATAAAGTTTTTCCGTCTGAACAGGATTTACCTGGAAAAATGACAAAGGTGAAATTCTAAATTTAACATCACCAATATAATCTTCAATATATCCCGGGCCGTACAGTTTTATAATTTTATCCCCTAATATTACGTTGTTTTTTTCCTTATTAATATTTAGGGAAATATCCGTCATTCCGGAAACTTTTAATAACTGCTCCACAAGGCGGTCAACCTGTGGTAATTTGTCACCATTTATAATAATGCAAACCATTACCTCACCGGTATGTTTTCCCTCCCTTATAAGAACATGACGCACAACACCTTTGTGGGTTACCTCGTCATAAGGTTTCACCCCTTCTAATGTCATATACATTTTTATGATATCCATTACTGTCTTGTTTACGCCGGTGCCTAACAGACAATCATTTACGCTAATAATGGAATGGGTTCTTCCGGCATAAAAACCGCTGATAATCCTACCTTCTTTGTCCCTTCCTACCGGGAACTGAGCCTTATTTCTATAGTGAAAAGGGCCATTTTCCTCATGTCCCTTGATACACAATTCCTCCATTCCCATAATAGGTTTCATGACAAAATCTTCCACTCCCCCAATACGCCTTATATTGTTAAATACCTTCTCTTGTTTAAATTTAAGCTGCTGCTGATAATTCATTGCCTGAAGCTGGCACCCGCCACAGCTTTTTGCCACAGGACATAACGGTTCCACACGGTATTTTGAGGGTTTGACTATCTCAACAAGTCTTGCAAAGGCATAATTTTTCTTCGCCTTCATAACCTTGACCTTTGCCACATCCCCTATCACCGTATCTTTCACAAAGAGGGTATAGCCTGAAACTTTGCCTATACCCTCGCCTGTTGTTCCCTGATCTGTAATTTCAATTTCTAAAACATCATTTTTTTTAAACATCCGCAATAAAATCTCCCAATTATTCTCCGGTTCTTCTTACATTAGTCTCTAATAACCGGTTATAACCAAGCCATGTATCAGACCCTGTAGTTTTGCTGCTATTTAGCAACTCCTTCATTGTTTCAAGCTTTGCATCTGTATTGTCTGCGAAATTAAGAGCCAACGCCTCTATTAATGCCGGTTTTTTAGGAGAACCATATTCCAATTCCCCGTGATGTGCCAAAATACAATGCTTTAATTCATTTGCCTGCTTTTGTGGAAATCCCGGAATAGTAGCAATAATTTTTGACACCATTTCCGAACCCATTACTATATGTCCCAACAGCTGTCCTGCGTCAGTGTAATCATTAGTAGGGAAGTCTGATAACTCATAAACCTTTCCTATATCATGACAAATTGCCGCTGTAATAAGCAAATCCCTGTTAAGAAGTTCGTACTGCTTTGTGTAAAAATCACATAATTTTGTCACTGACAAAGTATGCTCTAACAAGCCTCCAATAAATCCGTGGTGTACACTTTTTGCCGCTGAATGTTTCTTAAATTCATTTACAAAATCCTTATTATCCACGAATAATGTTGTAAGCAACTGCTTATAATATGTGTTATTAACACTGGCAACAAATTTAAGTAACTCTGTTAACATTTCATCAATGTTTTTATCAGTACATGGAAGATAATTAGAAGCATCCACAGTATCACTGTCTACTTTTCTTGCTCTTTTAATGCTAAGCTGCATCTGATTATTAAAAACCGTAATATCACCGTTTACCTCTACATAATCTAATGCATCAAAATCGTCAATTCCCATTGATCCCGGGTCCCATATTTTAGCATCTAACTGACCTGTTTTATCCTGCAAAATAACATTTTCATATTCTTTTCCTGTCTTTGTCATGGCAACGTTTTTCTGCTTGCAAAGATAAACCTCCTGAATTCTCTCCCCTTCTCTTAATGTCTCAATAAATTTCATATTATCCTCTTTCTATAATATAGTTGTTATGCCCTCTAAAAAATATATAAAGGGTTTAAAACCTCTTTACTTTTAATACCGGTATTTATTATAATTGATAATATGCTTAAATACAAGAATTGGAGAATTTAGTTATGAATGAAAAAGTGTTAAAAACACTTGAATATAATAAAATAATAAACATGCTTAAGGATGAAGCCGGCAGTGATTTAGGTCGTATGTTGTGCGGTGAACTTAAGCCATCTAATGACTTAAATGAAATCAAAAAAAATCAGTTAGAAACCGACGATGCCTTAAAGCGTATCTGGCAAAAGGGCAGTGTGTCGTTTTCAGGCATTAAGGACATTGGCGAATCCCTTAAACGTCTGGAAATCGGCAGTACCTTAGGGGTTGGAGAGCTTCTTAGCATTAGTTCTCTTTTAAAGGTTGCCCTTCGTGTTAAGACTTTTTCCAGAAACGAAGACGCAGAAAGGGACAGCTTAGATGATTTATTTGAATCCATTGAGCCTCTTACTAATTTAAATAAAGAAATTGAAAAGTGCATTATATCTGAAGATGAAATTGCAGACGATGCATCTTTTAACTTAAAAAATATAAGACGTCAGGTGAAAATCACCAATGACCGGATTCATTCCCAGCTTAGTTCCCTGGTTAATTCCCAAAACGGAAAAACCTACCTTCAGGAATCACTTATTACAATGCGCGACGGCAGATATTGTGTGCCTGTAAAACAGGAATATCGTGGAAATGTAACGGGAATCATTCACGACCAGTCTTCTTCCGGTTCCACACTTTTTGTAGAGCCTACGGCGGTTGTGGAGTTAAACAATAAGCTTAGAGAGCTCTCTGTTAAGGAAGCTGAGGAAATCCAGATTATCCTTGCCAACTTAAGCATATCCTGTGCTGAATACATTGACCAGTTAAGATGTGACTTAAAGCTTCTTCCATATTTGGATTTTGTTTTTGCCAAGGCTAATCTTGCCAAAAAAATGAAAGCTTCCATGCCGGAATTTAACAGCAACAGATTTATAAATATTAAGCAGGGACGACACCCTCTCCTTGACGGAAAGAAGGTGGTTCCTATTGATGTTAATTTAGGGAAAGATTTCACACTGCTTATTATTACGGGACCTAATACCGGTGGTAAAACAGTTTCATTAAAAACCGTAGGGCTTTTGTCTTTAATGGGGCAGGCAGGGCTTCATATTCCCGCTTTACCGGGAAGTCAGCTGGGAGTATTTAATGAGATTTTTGCTGACATTGGAGATGAACAAAGTATTGAGCAAAGCCTTAGTACCTTTTCAGCCCATATGGTTAATACAGTTAATATTTTAGAAAAAGCTGACTCGGATTCCTTAGTTTTATTTGACGAATTGGGGGCAGGTACTGATCCGGTAGAAGGTGCGGCACTGGGCATTTCCATTTTGTCATTTCTTAAAAATATGGGAGTTCGTACCATGGCAACTACCCATTACAGCGAATTAAAACTTTTTGCCCTTTCCACGGAGGGGGTACAAAATGCAAGCTGCGAATTTGATGTGGAAACCCTTAGACCGACATACCGCCTTTTAATTGGTATTCCGGGTAAAAGTAACGCCTTTGCCATTTCCCAAAAATTAGGACTTCCTCAATATATTATTGATGATGCCAAATCAAGAATTGATGCGGATAATGAACAGTTTGAGGATGTTTTGGCAGAACTTGAACAAAAGAAACGCCAAATTGAAAAGGACAAGGAAACCATTTCCGTATATAAATCACAGATTGCTTCCCTCAAACGGGACTACGAAATCAAGAACAAAACTCTTGATGAAAAGAAGGATAAAATTCTTTCCAAGGCCCGTGATGAAGCTCTTGATATTCTTAAAGAGGCTAAGGAAACTGCTGATGAAGCTATTAAAACCATTAACAAATACGGTAAATCCGGCAATATGAAGGAATTGGAGAAATCGCGAAGCAGCGTCGGTTCAAAAATTAAGAAAAACCAAAGCTCAGCTTCCATGAAATCTTCTAAGCAGAAAAAGACCTATAAGCCTTCTGACTTTAAGATTGGAACAGGAGTCAAGGTTCTTAGCATGAACCTAAATGGTTCTGTGGTAACATTGCCTAATGCCGACGGTAATTTAACGGTAAAAATGGGTATACTTAATTCTAAAGTTAATATTAAGGACTTAGAAATTATTGATGAACCTGATATTAAGGCACCGGGACTTAACCGCACCGGCAGTGGAAAGATTAAGATGAACAAATCCTTAAATGTTAAAATGGAGCTTAATCTTATTGGTAAAACCGTGGATGAGGCATTATTTGAACTTGATAAATATTTAGACGATGCTTATTTAGCACATCTTCCTCAGGTATATATTATACACGGCAAAGGTACCGGTACTCTCAGAAATGCCATACAGACTCACCTGAAAAAATGTCCTTATGTAAAGTCTTACAGAAACGGCGAGCACGGTGAAGGTGGCGCAGGAGCTACCGTTGTAGAATTTAAATAAATTGGCTTATTATCACAGTTTACAATTTATTTTAACTTTATTAACATTATTTGATTATAATTAGCATGATATTTTAGAATACCATAAACATATATAAAAAGCAGTTTACTGCGATTTCAAAGGGAGGATAACAAATGGCTGGCAAACAGAAAATTTTAATTGTTGATGATGATGAAAACATCGCAAACTTAGTATCTCTTTATTTAACAAAGGAGTGCTTTGACACACGAATTGAGCATGACGGTAATTCTGCACTGGTGGCTTTCAGGGACTACAAACCTGACCTGGTGCTTCTTGACTTAATGCTTCCGGGAATAGACGGATATGAGGTTTGTCGTGAAATACGAAAAACTTCAAAAACTCCTATTATTATGCTTTCTGCTAAAACAGAAGTTTTTGATAAGGTTTTAGGTCTTGAGCTTGGAGCAGATGATTACATGATAAAGCCTTTTGATTCAAAGGAATTAGTGGCAAGGGTTAAGGCTGTTTTAAGAAGATATACTGCGGCTCCACAGCCTGCTGTTTCTCCTTCTGAAAAGCGTGTTGAATACAAGGATTTGATTATTAATCTTTCAAACTATGAGGTTATTTATAAAGGAAAACCTGTGGAAATGACTCCTAGGGAAATCGAACTTTTGTATTTCCTTGCTTCTTCACCAAATCAGGTATTTACAAGAGAACAGCTTCTTGACCATATCTGGGGCTATGAATACGCCGGTGACACAAGAACCGTAGACGTTCACATTAAGCGTATCCGTGAAAAAATTGCCGACACAGATGAGTGGTCAATTGGAACTGTATGGAGCGTTGGTTACAGATTTGAGGTACATAAATAATCGGAGCGTACAATGAGGAATTCAATTTTAACTAAGTTTTTTGTTGGGTATTTTTCTTTTGCGGTACTTGGTTTTTTATTAATTACCTATTGGTCAACAAACCTTATTTACAATCATTTGCTTACTAACGATGCGTCGGAGTTACAGTCCTACGCTTCCATTGTGGTGGATAATGTCCAAAACGCCATTGGCGATTCTATGTATGATATCGACAATCCGGACAATTTCTTTAGTGATTTTAATAAGGTTTTAGACTGTAATCTTTTGCTGTTAGATAAGGACAATAAACTTGTTTACACCACTGATGACACAAAAGCTCTTACTAACGATGATGCCAATATTGTAATTAAAAATTTTGACCCAAATGAATATACCGGAAAAAGCTATAAAATAAACAAATTTTACAACATGTATAAAACAGATACTTTAAGTGTTGTTCAGGCCATAAGAAAAAATAATACCGTATTCGGATATGTAGTGGTTCATATGCCTACATCCATTATTAAACAAAGCAGTTATGACGTAACTCATGTTTTTTACCTGACTTATGCCATTATTCTGGCTTTGTCCCTGATTATCTTTTTTAACTTTATGTGGTTTATTTATTTACCGCTTAAGCAAATAAGATTGGCGGCAATGGAATATGCCCAGGGTAATTTCAGTTATGACGGCCTTATGGTTAGCAATGATGACGAAATTGGCGACGTGGCAAGTTCACTTAAGTATATGTCAAAGCAATTAAATAATTCAAGGGAATATCAGAAAACCTTTATTTCCAATATTTCTCATGACTTCCGCTCACCTCTTACTTCCATAAAAGGGTATATTGAGGCTATGATGGATGGAACCATTCCTCCTGAAGACCATAAGAAATATTTGTCAATTGTTCTTTCTGAAGCAAACCGCCTGGAGAAATTAACTACCGGGCTTCGTGAACTTAACAGCTGGAATACTACCGGCCCTGAACTTTTCTTAGAAGAGTTTAATATGGAAAGTGTGATTGCTTCTACTGTAGAAACTTTCCAGGGCAGTTGTGAAAAGAAAAATATTGAACTGATTATCCAGTTTCCTCCAAAGCACTACAACGTGTATGCAGATAAAGGAAAAATAGAACAGGTTTTATATAATCTTTTAGATAATGCCATTAAATTTAGTAACCCTTCCTCTAAAATTGTTATTCGTCTATATAATAAAGGGGATAAGCAATACTGCTCCGTAAAGGATTTTGGTATGGGTATTCCCAGCGGCAGCATTGATAAAATATGGCAGCGTTTTTACAAAACCGACTTATCCCGTGGTCGTGACAAAACCGGTTCCGGTATTGGTCTTTCCATTGTAAAGGAAATTATGCGTGCCCATAATGAAAACATAGACGTTATCAGTACCGAGGGAGTTGGTACGGAATTTGTTTTTTCCATAAAACATGCCAAATCTAAAACCCTATAGAATTTTATTTTGCCGGGGAGCTGTCAGTTTTATGCAGACTGACGTATTTCCCGGCTTATTTGTGCAATAAATTCAGAATTTGTAGGTCTGCCTTTCTTATAGCGTACACTATATTTGTCTTTGCTTCCATTATTATATGCATCCTCTACTGACCATGCCACCTCTATGGCATGACGTATGGCCTTCTCCACCCTTTGTGGCGTTGAATTATGTTTTTTGGCAACATCAGGATATAAAACCTTTGTAACACCTTCTAATGCATCTTCATTACTTATTACCTCCTTAACAGCGGTAATCATATATCTGTATCCCTTAAGTCTTGCAGGGACGCCTATTTCATTTAATTTATTTGATATAATTGTATCCATTTGTGGAATCGTACCTGATTTGGCACATATTGATAAGTCGTCCGTATTATAATCCAGCATGCTTTTATTTTCTTTTAAGATTTCATTCATCCTCAAATAAACCTTTTTAATCTTTTCAGCCATAATATTGCAATCAAAAGGTTTCATTATTACATAATTAACCCCCCTGTTTAAAGCCTCACTAATTAATATATCCTTATTTATGGATGTAATAATAATATACATTGTTTTAGAATTTTTAGCTGACTGCTGCATTTTTTCCAATAACGTGTACCCATCGTACACCGGCAACAATAATTCAAACAGAACTATGTCCGGATTATGGTCAGTGTACAACTCATACGCTTCCTTTCCATTGTCGGTTTCACCTACAATTTCAATACTTTGATCATCCTTCAAAGCTTTAACTAACTGCCTTCTTACTTCATTTTGTGCATCTGCAATAAGCACTTTAAATTTTTTCATTTTTCAAACCTTTCTCTTTCATAAACATTATTTTTCAGTCATATTCACTTACATTCCGTGAATACTCTATTATCATAACCCCCGCACTAAAACAAGAGAAGTTCCTTTATGGCACCTGATTCTTGTAAGTTGAACCACTAGTCGGTGCCATATATTACCCACCTTGACGTTTTTCGATTTTTTGCCTTATTTTATTTAGTGTTTTTAACACTATTATTTTTCTTCATCATTTTATTACATAGTGAAAAATTTATATTAAAATGCTAAATTTGTTAAATATTATGATGTTGCAATAAGTCATAAATTGTATTATTATATTGCTATAATCTTATTCAAAGGAGGCTTACAAAATGGCTTACAAAATTAACGACGGTTGTGTCGGTTGTGGTGCATGTGCAGGCGCTTGCCCAGTTGGCGCTATATCAGAAGCTGACGGAGTATTCGTTATAGATGCTGATTCATGTATCGAATGTGGAGCATGCACAGGTGCTTGCCCAACAGGATCAATCGAATTAGACGCTTAATTTAAAAACAAGCAGTTGCAAAACGATTATCGTATTGCAACTGCTTATTTTTTTCCCTGCCCCCGCATCACAGATGCGTTTACAAGTTTTTTTACTATCCTTACTGGGTTGTAACAGGATTTGTCTTTTCTCCAATATGTACCCTGTTTTTCTTTTCCTTTGACCCGAAAAAAAATCCCGGCTTTTTTTCTTTTTCTGAACCTGTTTTTTTCTGACTTTCCATTACTGTTTTTAATTGCTTTTTCTTACTCTTATCACTTTTCTTAAGCAAAAGCTTTTCTGCCTTTAATTTCTTCTTTCTTTCCCGTCTGCTCATTTGCTGTCTTGAGCGCATAACTTCGTCTAATTTTTTATAACGCTCTTCTTCTTTTTCGTCCTGAATCCGCATAAGATAATTCATTTCCTTTAAAACAGTTTCGCTTACGTGACCGCTTACTTCCTTTCCCAGTTGTGCCGTCTGCTGTTTCATTGCCTTAGCTACTACCTTGTCCATTATTTCCTGAAACTGCTCCATTTTACTTCCTGAAGGCTCTGAAACCTCCAGCCTTCTGTTTTGCTGCATTGCCGGTGTCATTACCATTCCCTTGTTTCCATCCTGCCTGTCCGGGTCGGTAAGCATCATTTTAATGGTTCTTAAGCTATAACCCTGATCCTTTAAATCTCTAACGTTTTTTAATAAATTAATATGATTTTCCGTATAATAGCGATGCCCCATTTCGTTTCTTGGAATTGACACATTAAGTTCTTCCTCCCAATATCTTAAAACATGAGATTCTACTCCCAGCATTTTAGATGCATCTGATATAATATATCTCTTTTCCCCCATCTCATCCTCCTAAAAAATAAAATTAAACATTTTCCATGCTGTCTGCCCTAAAGATTCATTCCAGCAATTTTGCGGGCAAATTGCATACTTTTTATTAAACACAAATAAATTATAAATCCATTATATTCCCCCTTCAATATGTTCATTACCGCAAATATTGTAACCTTTTGCGGTAGTGTCGAGGAGGGCAGAAAAAAGGAGCTTAAATCCAATGCCACTGACCTTAGAGATATTTTTCATAAAACATATCTATTCTTCACTGTTCCTTACAAAATCATACGTTACTTTCACTTTCTTAACGTTTTTTAATTTTGATTTCTTTGATTCAATAATATATGTGTTTGCTCCATATATGACCACGGCAGTTTTATATTGTCCCTCTTCCAACAAATCTCTTTTTTCAACATTTAAAGTGACCTTTTTGTCTTTTTTAGTTATAGAAAGAAGTTTATAACTAAAAAAATTTAAGTCAATATTTTCTGTTGCGAAAATCAATGCCTTCTTCTTAAAATATGATTTTTTGTATTTATTGAGCTTTTTTATATATTTTTTAGGATTATTATAATTTTTCTTTATGTATTTTTTTAATTTTACCAAATCTTTATATGATCTTATAATTTTCTTATAACTATTCTTATTGTTCGTATCAGAGTATTTACCGGATACACCAATTTTCTTACAAATATAGCCATCTACATTTGCCGCTTTAACATTTACAGAACAGATTGATAAAACTGTCAATATAACCACAAAATATTTTAATCCCTTTTTCATATATTTAACCTCGTAATCTCCTCTTTCAACTTATAATTTCCTGAATTTTTCATAGTTAAAATAATATTTCATCCACGACAAATTAACATAATCCCTACCCAATTCCTGCATCTGAAACTTCATTAAACTTTGTTACTTAATACTGAATATGCGTAAGGTTTTTTCATTGTATCTTAAAAGTCAATTCGTGTCAATTTTTCACTAGCCTTTTGTTTTTCCGGTGAATTTTTTTAATAAATGTTTAAACATAACCAAAAAAGTTGTACTATAACAATTATAATTTGCTACAGTACAACTCCCAATGATTTCTATAAATAGTCCCCTAAATACATTAAATTTGCTCTTCTGCCTGTTCAGCGTCCTCAAATTTTGTAAACTGTGGTAACCAGACTAACTGAACCTCACCTACAGGGCCGTTTCTTTGTTTAGCAACATTTAAAATAATCCTATTTCTGTCTTCTTCCTTCTTTTCCTTATCATAATATCTTGACATAAGCATTACAACGTCGGCATCCTGCTCAATAGAACCGGATTCACGTAGGTCAGCCATAATAGGTTTTCTGTCTTCACGGGTTTCAGATGCACGGTTAAGCTGCGACAGTGCAATAACCGGCACATTTAACTCTCTTGCAATACCTTTAAGAGTTCTTGAAATTTCCGCAATTTCCTGCTCACGGCTTCCGTGAGGTGTATTAGTAGTCATTAACTGCAGGTAGTCCACTATAACCAACTGTATGTCTTTTTCCAGCTTGAACTTTCTGCACTTTGAACGCATCTCACCAATACTGATACCCGGTGTATCATCTATAATAATATTAGAATTTCCAATAATATTAGCAGACTCAACTATGTTAGCCCACTCATTATCACTTAAATCACCAATACGTATTTTCTGAGAGCTAACCATTGAATTCTGGGAAAGAATACGGTTAATAAGCTGCTCGCTGGACATTTCCAAACTAAAAATGGCTACAGGAATATTGTGCTTAACAGCAACTGTTTCCGTTACATTTAACACAAACGCCGTTTTACCTACTGACGGACGTGCTGCAATTAGAATTAAGTCTGACGGCTGCAAACCGGATAGCTGTGTATCAAGTTTCCTGAAACCGGTTTCAATACCTGTAATGGTGCCCTTGGTCTGGGCTGCCTGTTCTATCTTGTCAAAAACATTTAACACTATCTGTCTTACCGGCACATAATCCCCGGTATTACCTGTCTGTAACAGTGAAAAAATATCTCTTTCCGTCTCTTCTAATATGGCATCAAGAGGTTTATTTCCTGCATAACACGTATTTGCTATTTTTTCATTTGCCCTGATTAAATTTCTCATAACGGCTTTCTCATAGACAATCTCAGCATATTGTCTGATATTAGCTGATGTAGGAACCATATCAAGAATATTTCTGATAAAGTCAATACTTATTACCTCTGAAGGAACCTCCATTTCCTCTAACTTATTTTTGATAGTTACAAGGTCACATTCTTTTCCTTCATTAAAAATTTCAACCATTGCCTTAAACAATGAACCGTATTGTTTATTGTAGAAATCTGCATCAGAGAGTTTTTCCATTGCAATGGGGATAGCCTCCGAATCCATAATCATAGAGCCGATTACAGCCTGCTCCGCCTCATTGCTGTGGGGCATTATCCTTTTAACAACTGCCTCTTCCATTAATTTTACCTCTGCATGTAATCTAAATTATTTTGCCACTACTTTAACTGCCAAAGTACCTGTAACATCCTTGTGAAGCTTAATGTTTACATTGTATGTTCCAAGAGACTTAATGGCATCGGGAATAACAATTTTTTTCTTATCAATGTCCATGTTAAGCTGTTTCTTTGCTTCAAGGGCGATTTCCTTGCTGGAGATTGAACCAAATACCTTTCCTTCAACTCCTGCCCGGATTCTTACGATAATGGACTTATTTTTAAGGTCTTCAGCTAAAGCTTTAGCTGCCTCTAATTTTTCCTTTGCTACCTTTTCTTCATTCTGTTTATGAAGCTTTAAATCGTTAAGATTCTTCCCTGTAGCTTCAAGTCCTAAATTTTTCTTTAAAATAAAATTTCTGGCATAACCGTCGTTTACTTCTACTATCTGACCCTTTTTACCAAGAGTTTTAACATCTTCTAATAAAATAACTTTCATTATATGTCACCCTCCTCTAATTTTCTTTCTATAATATCTTTTAAATGTTCAATGACTTCCTCTACGCTGCTATCCTTAACCTGGGCTCCTGCTAAGTTCATATGTCCGCCACCGCCAAATTCTTCCATAATAACCTGTACGTTTACTTTATCTACGGAACGGGCGCTAATATATATCTGGTCTCCATAAGGAGTAAACACAAAGGATGCTTTTATATCCTTTATATTTAAAAGTTCATTTGCTGCCTGAGCCCCAACGACAGTAGGCGAAGATACATCCTGTGCGTTACATACGGATATGGCATATTCATCCATAAATACTTCCGTATTTTCAATGGCTTTGGCTTTTGCCTTATAATCATTTAAATCATCTCTGAACATTCTGCGAACCTTTGTAATGTCGGCTCCATTTTTCTTTAAATAAGCTGCTGCCTCAAAAGTTCTTACACCGGTTCTGTTTATGAAATTGTTGGTATCAATCATAATACCGCCGTAAATTGCTTCTGCCTCTAGCTTGGTAAGCTTAACTGTTTCATTAATATATTGCATAATCTCTACAACCATTTCACATGTAGAAGATGATGATAATTCAATATAAGATAACTGTGCATTGTCAATAACGTCCGTACTTTGTCTGTGATGGTCAAATACCAAAAGACACTGGGAACGTCTTACCAATTCAGGATATTCCGTATAATTTGCCCTGCTTACATCCACCACAATTAAGGCATCATTTTTAGTCATTTTAAGGGCTGCTTCCTGACCTGTAATAAACATATCCTCGTCGTATATTTCCATTTCCTTAAAAGCTTCTACTAGCGGAACAACACTGCTGCTTACCTCACCTAATACAATGTGGGCATCTTTTCCTATGGTTTTTGCAATTCTGTAAAATCCAATAGATGCTCCAAAGGAATCATTGTCCCCAATGTGGTGTCCCATAATGTATATGGTTTCCTTTGTTTCAATTAAATCACGAAAGGCTGTTGCCTTAACTCTTGATTTAACCTTTGTATTTTTTTCAACGGACTTTGTTTTTCCACCGTAATAATAAACCTTGTTGCCATCCTTCAATACCGCCTGGTCGCCGCCACGACCTAATGCCATGTCAATGGCAGTTCCTGCCAGGTCATAATTTTCAACCAATGTACTGCTTCCCATACCTATACCAATACTTATGGTAATTGGAAGCCCGTTTCCAATATTAACCGTCTTAACCTCGTCTAATACTGAAAATTTATTTGTCTGCATTTTACTTATATACTTTGTCTTGAAAATAACGAAATACTTATCGTTTTCCAGTTTTCGCACAATTCCGTCATACTGGGCAAAATATTTATTAATTTTTCTGTCAATAAGAGCAACCAAAAGTGTTCTTCTTGTTGCCTCAATACTTTGAAGCACCTCGTCGTAATTATCAATATATATATGTCCTGTAACTAAACGTTCTTCCCTGTTTTCCTTAGTCAGCTGTCTTACGTGGGTTTCATCAAACATATACATGGAAATAAGGGTTCCGCTACTTTCAGACAAAGCCGCAAGAGGACTTTCCTCACTGTTTCTCATATCAAACAGCTTAAGAACTACTCTGTATTCTCCCTGTTCCATTTCCACGTCAAATTCATTTCTTCCACTTTCGTCAAACTCTAAATATTCCGGTTTAAAGCTTTCAAAAAGTGCCATTGCAGATTTGCTTCTTACATCTTTTCCCTTAAAAGTATTTTCCATCTCAATATTAGTCCATAAAATCTTTCCATCCATGTCTAAAAGACTATAGGGAATTTCCATTTCACGAAGCATATGCCTTTGAACCTGACTGTAATCAGCCCCAAATTCCACCAGCATTTTCGTTATATTAGGTTTAAATCCTAAATATGCAATAACCGTTAAAACTAAATATACACCCTCGGCTAATGCCATAAAAATTCCGGCTTTAATATCCACTGCAAACATTACCACAGTAATAATTAACCAAAATGCATTGTAATAAGCCGGCCACTTAAGGTATTGCTTCATCTGACCCTTCAGTCGTAATCCTTTTCTTTTCTCTTTCATGGTTTCCTTATCCATATATCGCTCCATCACGCCTGTTTAACGCAGTTTACAATATTTTTTAAGATATTTGTAATATATTTTACGTCTCTTAATGCCTCTTAGTATACCATTTTTCCGTAAATAATAAAAGCATATAGTTTTGCAGGTGCAACTTATCCCTTTTCTAATTTACTTTTTTATGTTTTTGTCTTAAAATAATGCTGTGAATTAAGATTATGAACGGAGATTATTTATGTTTAGAGTTTGGGCAAGAACCTTTAAAAGTAACAAAATGCTTAAAAGCACCACAATAGAACTGGATATTCCTAACGAAACAAGAACTCACAAAGTGTTTATGGCACTGGAGCAGGTTTGTGAGGAATTTGATTTAAGCAATCCTATCTGGCTGGATACAAATATTAATGAATTTAAACGTATCGCCCGCACAAGGTTTTATTCTGACAGTTTTGTTGAAACTATAGATTTTGATTATTTGGATTTTTACGTTATAGAAGAGGATGATGTTTAGTATTTACATCACCATAAATACTAAACATATCCTAAAACTAATTTTCACATCAAATATTTAGCTTTCCACTTTTGTCTTGTCTTTTCCGTTATTTTTTTCTTCCATTTTTCTTAGAATTATTTCCCCTTTTTTCTGCATATACACTGCTATTGCTTCTTTAAGTAATTTCTTTGAAATCATATCCTTCATCTCTTTACACCTCACTTATTTTTCTTAAGAGAACTTTTTTGGCATATATAGTACACTATATATAAATCTCTCTATATATACCAACGTGTGAAAAAGCATTTCGGAACAAAACTTTTTTATTTTCGTTGTTTTGCACAAATTTAGTTTTCTTTTTTGTACATTTATTCCCTACTTAGACATTGTTTTGCAAAAGGAATATGTAAACGTTCTTCTTTGGGTAAACTGTCCCATAACACTATTTTTCATTGCTGTTTCATGCATATATTTTAAAGCATCCTTTGCATTATTAAATTTTGCCTTTCCCTCATAATGCTTTATACACTCATCAGTTATGGCTCTTGCGTTTTTAGGATTTTGCCAGAACAAATCGCAGAAATAGGCAATTAACCGGCTGTTGGTAAGTCCATATTCACTGCGGGCAACATTTATTCTTACTGCCACATCTGACTGAACCTGTGATTTTTGTACTTCTATGCCAAAACTGCTGCCTAAAAGTGCCTTCACTGCCACTAATTCTTCCTCACTAAAGCTTCTGGCACCATTTTCCCAGCTATCTCCTGACAAAATATCCGAGTATAACTTATCAGCCTTTTTCTTTTGTTTCTTTTTAGAGCCGGTAAAGGAGTTGTTAATTATATCTCTCGCCTCCTCTACATTAGTGGCACATATTCTTTTAAGCAGATTATGGGCTCTTTCCCCATACCACTGCCATGCCCCTACTGTAATGGTCTTTTCTCCTTTAAACTGAGCCAAACCATTTCTGGCTGCCATATAGTTTCCCGACTCATTTTGTGCCAAAAGTGAAATAATGCTGTTGGTAAGTTCATCACTTCCGCTAAAAGAACCTACATTTATTACACTTTGAAGCTGAGCCTGATACTCTAACTCCTGTTCTTCTTTATAATCTTCATATTCTGACTTTGTCATTGCCGACTCTGCCACAATATCAATAGCTACGGAAGAAACCGGCACCCATCCTGTTATGGATTCCGTCCTTTGAACCCTGAGATATTTTTTATTATTGCTAAATCCGATAACCGGATATGAACGTCCTGAATATCCCATGCCTACAGCCACATCTTTTCCTTTAGCTTCACTTTTTAACGCCACATCTTTTGTAAATTTCGCCTCTATTAAATTGTCATCTAATAAAACCGTCTCCACATCGCTGTCCACCACAACATCTTTAACAGACACATATCCGGTAATTTTTCCTGACTTTATTTTATATTTCTTACCGTCCTGCTCAACAACCTTCATTATTCCTTTATCCGGCAGATAACCGATAACTTTTGACTTTTTATCTTTTGTTTTGTAGATTTTGGCACACTCATCGTCGTTGTCACTTAAATCAACTACACCCATATCAAATATTTTCTTTTTATATTTATCAATTTCAGATAATTTGGTTTTCTTTTTATTCTTTTTCTTAACCGTCTTCTTTTGAAGCTTTGTAACATTTAAATCTTTATTTAATACGCTGATATTATTTCCTATGGTTTCAATATTATTTTGTATATTTATTGCTCCTAAATCAGCTGCCGGTGTATCAGCAGATACACACAATGTTAAAATCATACCTAAAATTAACGCTTTTGCTCGCATTTTCCGTCCATCCTTTCAAATAAATTTCAAGGCTTTTGTTAGTCTTTCTATTCAACATTATCATTATATCACCGGTGACAAATACCACCAGTAATTTACCCTATATTTCATAGAATTTTAACAATTTTATATCTCCCCTATTTGTTTATATCCATTATCATCCAAATTTAGCATAATTACCCCACAGTTTTTCTGTAGCCCCCCCGACCAATATTCATCAATGCCGTGATTTAACACGTAGCACATAATGCCTTTATTCATTGCCCCATGTCCTGCAATCAGCACTCTGTTTAGCTTGTTTCTTTGTGGCTCAATAACCTGTTTCATAAACTCATTTGTTCTATGACACACTTCCTCAAAGGATTCCCCGTTTTCAGGTGGAATGTAATGCCCCGGATCATCAAAAAACTTACAAAAAGAGTTGCTTTTGTCCTTTTTTAGCTGGTCTGCCTGCATTCCTTCATTTATTCCGAAATTAATTTCCCTTAATCTATCATCCTTTATAATAGGTATATTACGCTCTCCCCTAATAATGCATGCTGTTTCGTATGCACGGTTAAGAGGTGAACTGTAAATTACATCAAAATCCACATTTTCAAGCTGTTTTCCCCTTTCTCTTGCCTCATTTCGTCCTACTTCACTTAAATCAATATTCCTGTTTCCCTGAAGACGTTTTGATTTATTCCAAAGGGTTTCACCATGTCTTACAATATATATTTCCATTTATTTCTCCTTTAAATGCTTTTGCCTTATGAATTATAGCACTATGATCTTTTTACTTCAAACCGTGTTTATTGACAATATCCTATTTTTTACTTATAATCATTTAAAACCATTGTTATGGAGTGGATTTTTTTAAGACTTAGGTTTTATTTTCGCCACACAGCTTAATACAAGTTGTGTGGCTTTTATATTGTCAAAAAAGGAGAATTATAATGAATCAGACTTTTATGAAGGAAAAGCCGATTTTTCCACTGGTTTTATCCATGGCTTTGCCTATGACTATATCTATGCTGGTAAATGCCTTATATAATATAGTAGACAGTTATTTTGTTGCCAGTATCAGCGAAAGCGCAATGACTGCTTTGTCACTGGTTTATCCTATACAAAACATAGTAACCGCAGTAACTGTTGGCTTTGGTATTGGAATTAATGCCCTGGTGGCTTTTTTTCTTGGGGCTGATGATAAGCATATGGCTAACCGTGCCACATCTCTTGGAATGCTGTGCAATTTTATTCACGGAATACTTTTAACTATTATCTGTATTTCCATAATGCCCGGCTATCTTGGGCTTTTTACGGAAGATGCAGGAGTAATTTCTCAGGGACTTACTTATTCCCGCATTGTTTTTGCTTTTTCCATACCTATATCCGTGTCTATTAGCTTTGAAAAAATTTTTCAGGCTGTTGGGCGTATGAAGGTTTCAATGGTATGCATGATGATTGGGTGTGTTGCTAATATTATTTTGGATCCGTTTTTTATATTTGGAATTGGATTTTTCCCAAAACTCGGGATTGAAGGTGCGGCTATTGCCACTGTAATAGGTCAGATTGCCACCCTTTTAGGATATGTTTTGGTTTATTTTTTAAGACCTATGCCTGTTAAAATCAGAATTTCTGATATGGGATTTGATTTAACATTATTAAAAAGATTATATGTTGTGGGATTTCCGGCAACTCTTAACTTGGCTCTGCCTTCACTTCAGGTATCTGTTCTTAACAGGATTCTTGCAGTCTACTCAGGCAGTTATGTTTTAGTTTTAGGTGCCTACTACAAGCTTCAGACGTTTTTGTACCTTACGGCAAATGGTGTGGTGCAGGGAATGCGCCCTCTCATATCCTATAATTATGGTGCCGGTGAAAAGGTACGTGTCCAAAAGATTTTTAAAACAGCTCTTAGCATAATCATTGCCGTTATGGCTCTTGGAACCGTCCTTTGCCTGTGGATTCCTCAGTATCTTATTGGACTATTCTCCGACAATGAAGCCACCATTGAAATCGGTTGTACCGCTCTTCGCTTTATTAGTGCAGGATTTATTGTTTCTTCCCTGTCTATCACGATATCCGGTTCCTTAGAAGCTTTGGGAAAGGGATTTTCTTCCCTTGTTATTTCAATGTTGAGATACATTGTAGTTATGTTAGGACTTGCTTTCATATTAAATCACTTCTATGGTACTTACGGAGTTTGGGCAAGTTTCGGTGTCACAGAACTTATTACCGCCTTGTTCGCCTATGTTATCCACAAAAAAAGTGGATGCGGGGCAGTTAAGTGAGGTGGTTAACGTATATTCACATCGCTTTCTAGTGATAGAATATTGTCCTTAGGTGACAATATTCTATTATCATGAGTTGCCACAACCACCATTGAATTGTTTTCTGTATTTATCTGCCTTAATTCTCTCATGATTATCCGGGCATTATCAGCATCTAATGAAGCCGTTGGTTCATCTGCAATAATAACATCCGGATTATTTATAAGTGCCCTTGCCATTTCAACTCTTTGCTTTTCTCCACCAGACAATTTTTCCACAATAACATTTTTTAAGTTGCCAATTCCCAGTCTTTCCAGTAGTCCGAAAGCCTTGGTATAGGCGTTGCCATTCACCTTTCCACCAATATATATGGGCAGTAACACATTGTCTAATACCGATAGCTTAGATATTAACATAGCTTCCTGATGTACATATCCTATTCTGGAATTTCTATATTTTAATATTTCTTTTTTATTTTTATATTTAATGGGACTTCCGTCAAAATAATAAACTCCCCTGTCCATTTTTTCCACAAGTCCGATTATATTCAATAACGTTGTCTTTCCTGTTCCGGAATCACCTACAATAAAGTTAATTTTCTCACTATCCAATTTCAGAGAATAATCACTGAAAATTTGTTTACTCCTAAAATAATCCACTTGATATTTTTTATACATATTGTGTATTTCAATCTTCATTTTCTTTTCCTTAATAAAATCTACTTTATTTTATGCAACATTAACATGGTATAAATTCCCTGTAGTCCCATAATTATTGCAAACAATGAGCCAATTATTATATAGCTGCTTTCACTGTATAGTATTTTTTGAACTTCTCCATTATTTCTACTGTTGCACAAAATCTCTATTATAAAAACTATTCCAAAGGCAACTATGCACTGTAAAAGCATATCTAACATACATAATGCAAATATTTTTTTCTTAGACATTCCCAATGCATAAAACACTTTATATATTTCCAGATTTAAGTTATAAATCATTGCCGATATTAGAACAAAGCTATTAATGATTAATACCCCAAACATTAATATGTATATGCCTGATGTACTAAGTTTTTCTCTCATTTCATTGCTTGAGTTCCTTTTCACCTCTTCAAAGGATGTTATATCATAATTTGAAAAGGCTTTCCTTATATCCTGTTCATTTCCCTTTGCAATTAAAGATATAATTGAAACCTTTCCCGTAATACTTTTAGCCATCTCTTTACTATTTGTAATAAGGCAATTATTATCCATTTTCTCTAACATCAGCTGATAGTCCATTTGTTTTCCACCTGAATTAAGTTTTGCAAATACAAAATCCTTTTTTAATATTCCACTCACCTTGCCTTTAACCTGTGTGCCTGTACTTAATGTTATTTTTATTATATCTCCTATTTTATATTTGCGATTCCAATCATAGCCTAAAATAAACTGCTGTTTCTTTTTCCCTTCAAACCACATTCCATATTTCAGCTTATACCGGATTTTTTCCATGGTATCATTAACATATATCACAGTTACATACTCCCCATTTAGCTGTGCATTTCCCTGTAATTCATAACCTACCTCAATTCCGTACCTACCCTGAATATCCCTGCATTTCTTTGTCAATGTATTTACATCCTGTGATTCATTAACACAGTTTGATATATAGTACATATCACTATCATAGCGTATGCTTTCATTTATATTTTTTTGTTCCCAAAGATCAAATACTTCTCCCTTGATAAATAGCACAAATATTATTATCTGTATTATAAACAGAATTTTATATTTTCCGTTTACCTGTAATGTTTTTAAAAAAAGTGTCACTTTTTTTCTCCTTAATTTCTACTGCCCCAAACACACTTATTACCAAACCAAATGCCAGTGAATAAATCCCCCAAAAAACAGGCAACTCATAAATCACAAATTTAATAACCTGACTAATTGATATGAACCACCCTCTGGAAATCAGCAATATTCCAACAGCCGTTCCTAAATAAGCTAACAGAAAAAACATCAATTCAAAAATGTAATAGCATAATATAATTTTTTTCTTTCCTGCACCATATTTGTAAAATATTTTAAATAAATTACAATTTCTTCCTGTATATTCCCCAAAAAATATCAGATAGCCTACTGCAAAAAGAATCAGTACAATTTGAATATTTATATTTATCACATTTTCTATTGTATATTCTCCCCAATAATAACAGGAAATAAAATATATACAAAAAATGCATATTAGTTGAAATGTCAGTAATGTTCTAAATAATATATTATTTTTTATTAATGTTTTAAAAAAAATTTTAACCATAATGTTGATATATAAATAATGAGGCTATAAATAGCCTCATTATTTATCAAAAAATTTTGCAATACCTTTCTCTATTTTTGTATTATTTAACAGATGAATAATCAATATCGATAATATTATTCCTATAAAATTCAAAATAACATCATCCACATCACATACTTTATTAGGAAATTTTGTGATTATATCTATAATATACTGTGTTATTTCTATAAAAACAATAGCCATAAAGCAATAAACAATGCATTTTCTGTAAGATTTTATAAAAAAAACATAATACAAAAAAAATACTAAAGGCATCAATAAGAGAATGTTTCCTCCCACCTGTACAGCAAAATTATGCACGCTTCCGACTCCCGTAATGGTCCTAAATGGTACGAAATTTGCGTAATTCATTTTCATCTTTTCCACCATATCATCACTCATTGCCCTATTAAACACGATTCTAACTGGTGTGTATACAACCTTAACTAAACATAAAATATATAATTCAAACAAAATCAAACCATATATGTTATACTTGTTTTTCTTTTTCAGTTTATATATTAATAATGTAATACACAGTATTAATATATATAATAGGGCAAAAATTTCTAAATGTAAATCAATTACTATCATTTAGACCTCCATGCCTATGGAGCATCCCATGTAAATGTAACTGTTCCCTCCACATGATATCTATACGGAGATGACAAATATACCCTGTAGGTAGCCTTTTCTTTTGTCGTAAATGTTACTGTTTTAAACTCGTGACTATTAACACTCTTGGACGAAATGTCAGCGCCCCCCCAACCATACCAACGTTTTTGTTCAACATAAATATCAATTGGACAATCATAACTTCTGACACAATTAGGTTGCATACCTACCTTTAATTTGCCTTTCTTTTTTATGTTCATTGACTTACTATAAACCCCCGCACTCATAGAGTATGTTGTTTTACGAATCTTTGTATCCGCAAACACAACCGTTGTTGACAAAACTGTTATAATCAGAATTGCCAACACTTGTTTTAAATGATGTTTCATATAGATAACCTCCATTCCTTTCAATTTTTTCTACATTTTTCCAATGTAAACATCCCTCCCATTTTACATTTATTTTTATATGAAGTCAAATATTTTTTACTTTTTCATCTTTTTTGCAAATATTAAAATTAACATTTTATTCTATATCAATTCGATTTTTAACTATATTTTTATTCCCACTTCATATTTTATAGTAGCCTTTATAAATATTATTACTGTCTGCACTCCCTTTGTTTTAATGGGATTTCTCTATTCTTGTTTTTATCATTGTTCGTGATATGTCTTTCGATTGGTGTAGTAATTGGTGTAGTAGAAAACTAGGTTTGTATCTCCCAAATTATGAGATTTTTATATTATTTAATTTGCTCAACTCCTGTTGTTTCTTTTCTTCGGTAACATGCGTATAGATATTCATTGTCGTTTTAATATCAGCATGCCCCATTATGGATTGGGTTGTTTTCACGTTTAAATCATTTTCACATAATCTTGTACAAAATGTATGTCGCATTATATGTGCAGAAAACTCTGGCATTTCTATTGCTTCTCTGTTTTCTTTTTCCGCCTTTTGTATTTCCTGCTCCTGCTCTCTTAATTCAATTATATTATTTGCATATATTGTCTGTCGCTCGCCTGTATCATCCGTAAAGCGATACATATACAGACCGTCTTTTCTTTGGCTTTCTCCTACTTTTAAAACTCTGCCCTTTGAATCTACTCGCTTTTTTCTTGCCATAGTTTTATATCCTTTCTGAAATTAGTTTGAAAGAATACTCACACTATGATAAGATTATTTCGTAGTGCAGAGTATTCTTATTTTGTACTAAGTCAATGGGTTAGTCATTCGCTTTGGTCGGGGAGTGACTAACTTTTTTATTTACCTAATAACAAGTTTATTCCCTGTCGTATGGCTTCGCCTTTGGTTATATTGTTTTTCTTGCAATACTCTTGTAATGCCTGTTCCGTTTTAATATCTAAACGGACGCTAAACCTTATATCCTTTTTTACGTCAGCACTTGCTTTCGGTCTGCCGACTTTTTGTGACACTATCTTTTCACTTCCTTTCTATTTTTGTCACACCTATATTGTAATATTTGTCACGCAAAAATTCAACTATGAATTTTAATCAATGTATGTATCTAAAACTTTGCTTGCTGTCGGAATATCGATTCTTACGGATTTTCCAAAACGCTTTATTGCTCCTGTTCCGTCAAGCAAATTCATAAGGGTATTTCTTCCAAGTTTGTAATAATCACAAGCCTGTGGAACTGTTGCATATTTTTCTATTGTATCTGAATAACTGCCTTTTCGCATAAATAGCACTTCCTTTCAATCATATTAAATATTATCGTAGCCTGTAAATTTTTATTTGTTTCAGTTCCTCATCTGATATGGCATGAAACTCTTCATCCCTATGCAGATATTTTTCAACAGAATCATATACGTCTAGCGTTCCATCTGCATGATAGTGGTGTACTTCATGAATCCTGCGTAGAAATGCCTGCCAAGATTCAGGACTGTTTTTTTGTACCTCTGAATACTGCATTTCCAAACTCCAATTAGATATTATGTAAACTCTGCTGTAGCAGGCAAATTTATTGCTGTACCTTGCAGGAAGTTCAATCGGATATATGTCACAGTAGTTGAGCATATCAGATATTTTTATACCCGACCTAAATTCGTCGAAGGCAATTACTTCCTGCGTTCCATAACCATCAAAAGGATGTAAATAGTCACTGACCCTGTACACATTGGAATTGCCGTGTTCGTCTAATACCCCTCGGGTTTTGCCAGTGCCTGTTGCACCATAGATATATATCACTTTTAAATCCAATCGTCTTTCATTCTTGTATTTTTCCGTTAACAGCATAGTTCGGACTTTATCCAGTTTGTCAATGTTCAAGATATAATCATTATTTATAGCCAAAATTTCAGCGTTTGAGTATCCGTTTTTTATCATCTCATAGAGTTCTTCCATGTCGGCTTTTTTACCTCTTTGTGTGGGAATCTCTCCCCATTCCTCAAAAGTACCTTCAACGCTTGTTTCTGCCTTGTTTGTTTCTGCCCATTTTCCTGTTTTCTTAATATATTCAACATTAGATTGAGCAGAGCCTTTGGCAATTTCAATATGTGCTTCATCAAAATTTTTCTTCACTTTCGACCAACGAACTCTAGAAGAAAAGACAACATAGATATGCGTATGATACGTACCCTGTCCCCCGATTTCATCAGCCATACAGAAATACTTTAAAGTGGTAAAATTCATAATCAGTGTTTCTTTTATCTTTTCGTGAGTATAACCATATTCAACAGGGTTATTGATTGTAAGTTGAAAGGCATTTCTCTGCACATTCTTTATGTTTTCCTGTTGCAATTTTTATCAACTCCTTTCCTTACATATAAACTAACACATTACTTCGTTTATTCAAATTTCAATGCTCACCCCTAAAAGTAGGAGAGTACAAAGCTTATTTTGTTCGATTTGTTCATTTGGTGCGAACAGGAATTTTGAACCTTAAAACCCTTCATTTATGGGGATTTTATTAATGATTTTATTTGTTTGTGCATGGCACGGTAGTATTTACCAGTTTTGCTAAGGAAGCTTTTCCTATTATCAGATATCGTACAAAGGACATTACATATATCACAAGAGAGAAATGTAAATGTGGCAGAACTCACGCACGTATTCACAGACTTATGGGACGTTCAGATGACATGCTTATTATCAAGGGTGTTAATGTTTATCCTTCACAGGTTGAAGAAGTTCTTATTAAACACGGTATGCCTGCTAACTATCAGCTTATTGTTGACCGTGTAAATAACAGCGACACAATGGAAGTTTTAGTTGAGATGACACCTGAAATGTTTTCTGATACAGTTAGCTCAATTGAATCCAAGGAGAAAGAAATTGTTGCTGCTCTTAAGAGCATGCTTGGCATTTATGCTAAAGTTAAATTGGTTGAACCAAAGTCAATTACACGTTCAGAAGGAAAAGCTGTCCGTGTTATAGATAAACGTAAAATTTAAGGAGGTTTTTATATGTATATTCATCAGATTTCAGTGTTCGTTGAAAACAAGCCGGGTAACATTGCAAACTTTACCAATTTTCTGGCTGAACACAAAATAGACATGCGAGCATTCCAGATTGCTGATTCAAGCGATTTTGGTATTATTCGTATTATTGTAGACGATTCTTTTAACACTCTTACTTTATTAAGAGACCATAATTGGGTATGTAATCTTGCACACGTCATTGGCGTAAAGCTTCCGGACGAGCCGGGTTCAATGTCTAAGGCAATGAATGTTATTGCTGCCAACGGATACAGCGTTGATTATGTTTATGCCTTCCTTGCAAGAGGCACAGACGATGCCCTTATGGTATTCCGTGTTAAGGACGAATACACAGACAAAGTCGCTTCATTATTGGTTAAGAACGGAATGAAAACTGTTGACCAGGAAGATTTGACTAAGATGTAGTTTAGACGTTGATATTATTATTGAGCTAAACGGCAAATGCCATTTAGCTCTTTTTTCGTAGCATTATAGCAATACAAAAAGCGCCCCTCTACCTAAAGGAACAGGGCGACTGCTACGGTTACCAGTTTTCCAAACCGCTCCATTGACAAAATTCTAAACTACAATTTTTCGACAGATGCGCCTGAAGAAAGCTAAACCCGACGATCACAAGACCGTCGGGTTTTTCGTTTTCTCACTATGTATTTACTTTATTTTTACATTTGTTCCGTCCAGGGATTTGTTTTATTTCGGAAGTTTTACTTCGCTCTGATCACTTTTTTAATCTGCGGTCCCTGACCATTGCTCTTATTTAATCCTGTATTCATATAAATGTTCAGCTTCTTACCAGTCTGTGCTCCCTTTGGCAGCCATACAGTGTAGCTTTTCTTATTGCCTTTTATCCATGTATCACCAATCCTCATACCGCCGATCTTCGGAACTTTCTTCTTCAATGTTACTTTTACTTTATATTTTGTCCATGTGTACGGTTTGTGGTAAATCGGTGGGTACCAGTAATCTCCACTCCAGTGTCCTGGAGATGTCCAGCCTCTTACTTTCACCTTTTTCTTCTGTACAATCTTAATAGACTTCACAGCCGGTTTTACTGCCGAACCAGTCTTCAATGTCACTACGTCAGACGGTGTACCGGTTGCTCCATTCGCATAAGCCTGCGTACGGAACTTATAAGTTGTCAACGGCTTCAGATTCTTTACTATAGTTGCTTTATAACAATTATAATCTTTCACCGTTTTTACAGTTGTCCACTTACCACCTTTGTAAATCTGAATTCTAGCATTTGTCCCCATCATCTTCGTGGATCCTACGGTTACTTTTGCATAATTATGATAAGTCACTACTGTAGGTTTTTTTAATTTCTCTACCGGTACATAAAGATTTGTTGTATAAGTCTTTCCATTCTTTGTTTTGAAGGTAAGCCAACTCTGTCTACCAGCTTTAATATTATAGATTGGAACTTCGCCATGAGCAACCTTGTTGCTGTTATAGTTCCATGTCTTTCCAGAAATATGATCGTATACTTCTACGATTTTATCATCGGAATTTGCAGGTACCGTCTCTGCAACGACTTTTATGTTTCCTAACTGTGATTTCTTTACTTCTTGATGAGAACATTTAATCTTCTCAGCCGAAATATAGTTATGTCCATTCAGATTAAAATCAAAAATTGCCGGGTAATAAGCACCCTTGCTAGTAGATATGCATACATAATATATTCCACGCGTTAGTACCTTTGCTCCAGGCTCCCACGCCTCTTTGCCATTGTATTGTGAGGATCCTTCGCTATAGATTTGATTATTATTAGAGTCATAGACACGAATGAACGTACGATTCTGTCCGAAATAAGTTGCTCTTTCTGTGTTAACAAGGTGGAAGCTTGGATCAATCACTGCTTTGTCTGCAACATTAAACTTGTACCAACGTTCATCTGTTCCCGTTCCTGTCAGACCTTCATAAAGACTGTACGGATGTCCGGATAACGGAATCTCATATGCTGTATCTTTTGTAAGACCAATCTCGTCTTCTTTGAATCCGATTTTTTGATCAATGAATTCTGCGGTGATAGTAATATCCGTATAAGCTGCTGCATTTCTTGTAAATTCCACTTCACAGGCCTTTTCTACCCACTGACACGGATATAAATAAAGTACATTTGCATCCTTTACTGCTGTAGCCATACGGCTGGCAACTTCATGACCGCCTATCCATAATTTCGTATGGTAATTCCGCATAGGAATATTGTGCGAAAATGTTACTTTCATCGGCCTCTGTGTATTATTTGTTACTTCAATATGCTGTTCAAGCCCATCTGTTCTCTCAAATTGTACTATTTGTGATCCTTCAGATTTAAATTCCACTGAGTGCGTAACAGATTCCGCTTTCACTCCAATATCAGTTGTGAACCAGCCACCTACAACCAGGGTGCATAGCAGCAATCCCTTCAGTAAATAGTTACCTATTCGTTTCGACTTTAATTTCCTCATAACTTGTCCCTCCTTCTTATCTTCTTTTAATAAGTTCCAGAATATCTTTTAAAAACGACACGATTTTTCTAGTTAAAGTATAACAAATGCATTCGTTTTTTACCCTGTACTCAAGGACAGGTTTTCGTTATTTTACTGAGAATTTCAATATGTAAACAAATATTTTCTGAACAAAGTGCGAATATTATTGAATTTTTTCCGGGCTACTCGGAATGATAAAGTTTTTATTTGTCACTGCGATTGCCAGCCGCGTCTTATTGGCATAACCGGTTTTTGACAAAATATTAGAGACATGGTATTTCACCGTCCTTACGGAAATGTTCATCCGCTCTGCGATCTCGCTGTACTCAAGCCCATCGCACACAAAGCGAAGCACTTCTATCTCTTTATTGGTAAATTCTGAACTATCCGCGAGACCAAGCTGTACGCTCGGTGTTTTATCTGGAAATACACTTTCCCCGTCCATCGTCCGATTGATCACATCAATCAATCGTTCAGGGCTAATATCCTTATACCAGAAGCTGTCTACTTTCGCCTCTCTTGCCCGCTGCAAATATCCGACTTCCACCATGGAAGTTACGATAATGATTTTTATATTTGGAAACTCTGCCTTTATTTCTGCTGCCGCTTCGATCCCATCTTTATTTCCGGCTGTGCATACGTCCATCAACACAAGGTCGATCCGCTGTCTTCTACATATAGCAAGGGCGACATCCGCCCCATTTACGCTTGCCGCAAACTCATAATTATTGCTCTCTGAGATGACCCTCTCCATATTTTCACGGGGCATTCTCTGATCCTCTACAATTAATACCTGTTTCATGCTCTCTCCTCTTGAAATGTAATCGTCAACGCAAAGTACGGAAATGA
>NZ_CAKVZL010000011.1:0-3220 GCF_934835595.1 Eubacterium sp. AF15-50 | reverse complement strand
TTCGCATTTCTCCACCATAGTCAAATACATGTCGGGAAATATTATACAATCCGCCTTTTGGAACGATCTCTTTATCCGGCGCTGCTCCATTATTTGTGATGCAAATGCTGTATTGATGATTTTCATTTTGCATCTTGATGGAGAGCTCTGTCGCACCGGCATGGCAGACGCCATTTGTCAGGCACTCGCGCATTGCAAGGATGCAGATACTAGCCAGTTCCTCTGACTCCGACAAATCTCCCACACACACCACTTCTACGCCAAGTGTCTTTGCATCCTGCAGAAATCTTTCAAAATCGCCTTCTTCCAGCGGATATTGGTTGTCGTTCCAGATTGCATTTACGGCGTGGCGAAATAAGCGCACCGCCTCTTTATCATCTGCATTCTCCTGTGTCAGACTCTGTCGGATCGCAGTCAGTCCGGCTCCCATCTGATCGTGAAGCTTTGTCTTTGCCGCAAGTACTTCTCGTTCACGTGTCAAGATTAACACATTATCCGACAGATAGCGGAGTTCTTTTGCTATTTCTTTTAACTGTTCGGTCTGCTTTGTCAGATTTATTTTTTCTTCATATTTTTTTGTAATATCCAGGAAAATAGCTTCTGTATAAGCCTTTCCTTTCCGGTCTGTCACTTCATTTTCCCGATAGCTCCATGCCTTCCCGTCAGGAAAAAGGTAGATTTCTTTGTTGTTAATCCGGCTCACGCCATAACGCTCACACAGGCACAGTGCCTCTTTTAATTCCTCTTGCTTTTGCAAATCTCTGTGAGCGATTGTTTGAAATAGGCGATACATCTGTTCATTGCAAAGTTTCACATATCCATCTTCTGTAAAATAACAGATTCCAATGGGCAATACATTCATCGCCTCTTTAATAGAATTCTGTCGGATTTTTTCTTTTCTTGTACGATGCAGCCAAAATCCTTCCCAGATAAGCAATCCATCGATCACACCGACGATGCACCACCAAATCCACAGTGAGACATCCGGCATTTGAAAATAAGCTGGTTTTCCTCGCTCTGCCTCGTAAGAATAGGCCAATGCATTTACAAGAAGAAACAAAAATACGAAGATTGCGATATTCATATGCCACTTTCGATTGTCGATCTTCATATCGTGGAAAACAAGAAGCAAGATCAAACTCGCCACGAGACTTAATAATATTGCCAGCATCAAAAATGTCTGCATTACGATTCACCTGCCTTTTCCACTGTAAATACAAATCGCCATATGCCATCTTCGCATGTGCAGGACTGTGCCATTTCTGAAAAACAGGCAAGATCGGTCTCGCTTTCGATCTCCATACAGAATAGAATATCTTCACTCTGACTGCGGAGCTTTATCCACACCGAAGCGCAGCTGTCTACACATTTTTCCACTACATTTTCAAAAAATTGATACATAACAACAGCATCTCTTACATAGATTTTCTCCCCTTCCGGGAATGAGCATGCGCAGTCAATATCTAACAATCGTAAACTGGAAAAGGATTCCTCTATACAGGCTTCCAGCTCGACGACGTCTGATACTTTTGATCTTTCTTCGATAAACTCTAGATTTCCGCGTCTTTTTATATATGTTCCAATGAGGCTGATTTTCACTAAAAGGATACGGCTTTTCTCCAGCTCTTCTTCCTCTTCGTAACGATTGAGCAATTCATTTAAAAGATTGATCTGTTTGGCAGTCTGTGTCTGCAGTTTGTCGAATAAGCGGTTTTTCTCACGCAGCATATTGATGGCTGCCTTCGTCTGATAATTTTCCTGCTCGATACAGTTACTTTCTTCGATCGTCTTTCTATTTTCTTCCATTCTCTCAAGAAGCTTAATAATGTCTTCCATATCTTCCTGCCAGAGAACATGACCGCCACGAATTGTTCGATTCTGGATCCGCGTCTTTTTATCGATCACCACATCCTTCTCCACCGCATCCTTCATCGTCTTTTTCGATAATGGCATTGCATTCGCAGACGCATAACAAACGTTGTAATTCTGATCCGTAATCTGAGCACCCAATGTACAGACTTCAAACAGTTGATCGTACCCAGTATTTGTCTGGATCAATCCGCAGCGCACACAGCTTTCCAGTATTCCAACGAAAAACAGACATAAGACAGCGGTAATGTCTCCGCCAATTTCCTGTACCCACGCCACACCGCTTATGAAGAGCACTGCATAGAGAACTGCAGCGCCGATCCCAAAAAGGGGAAGGTATTTCTTTTTCTGTGAATGCCTGCACTTGTAAATCATCAGAACAAAAGCAGTTAGAGCGCAGACTACTTCCCAAACCAACACCACATAATAGCCCCATCCGTATGTGTAATGACTATCTGACCACGCAGACCCTACCGGAAAAGAAAATACAAGCTGGTGCAAATCATTGGACAGCACAAGCAGAACTAAGACAGCTGTTGGAATATATACTCCTTTTAACCATTTAGGCAACCGATATTCTTCCGACTTTCCGAGAAAGAATGCTGCCTGCAATACTGCTACAGGAATGAACAACATCGGTATGTAATAGCTGTACCACAAGTAACGCGCGATCTGGTTATCCATTGTGAAAAAATATTTTGTCGTGCGCACAACAAACCAGAATATGATCAATTCTGCTATAAAAATCAATACATTCCGCACCGATTTCTGAATAACTCTTTTATAAATACTGATGCCCCATCCGATATATACTCCAACGTAGATCATTGTCCGCAGCATACCACATATAATGCGGAGCGAACTTATTTTTCCTAATCTGCGACAGAGCAATGCCGCGAGCATACATAGCAAAAAGAGCTGGATATTCAACTGTTCACTGGATTCGTTTTTCTTTTTCATTAGCGTATTCAAATGTATTCCTTTACTGTATTATTCTATATTTTCTATCACTTCTATCTTACTATATTTGCACAGTTTCGACCACATGATAACGCATTTTATACCATCGCCATAACTACTGTTGACACGCTTCGACTTGTAACCGTTTCGATAATCATCGGATTCTGAACGTTGTGATTTTGAATACCCCAAATGGTCATCCATTTCAGCTTCCATCATTTCCTTAATGGTGCCGCCTAAAAGATCCTTGAGCGCATCCTGAATGTCTTCTGCAGACTGGATATCGTACTCTTCCAGGAGCTGATGGATGATGTTTCGTTTTCCTTCGGTCATTTGTACTCGATGTACCGGTTTCTTTTGTCTTGCCATAATAAAAGGTCCTCCTAATGAT
>NZ_CAKVZL010000010.1:0-40004 GCF_934835595.1 Eubacterium sp. AF15-50 | reverse complement strand
AAACAGAACAGGATATCAGAGATGTTTTAACAGAACTTAATATTCCTTTTGTAGAAGACGTGGGAGAAGCTGCATTCTACGGACCAAAGGTTGATATTAATGCAAAGAATGTATACGGCAAGGAAGATACAATGATTACAATACAGTGGGATGCATTGTTAGCTGAACAGTTTGATATGTACTATATTGATGAAAAAGGTGATAAGGTCAGACCTTACATTATTCATAGAACTTCTATCGGATGTTATGAAAGAACATTGGCATGGCTTATTGAAAAATATGCCGGAAAGTTCCCAACATGGCTTTGTCCTGAACAGGTTAGAGTTCTTCCTATTTCAGAAAAATATGAGGAATACGCTCAGTCTGTAGCAAAAGCATTAAAGGCAAGACACATTGATGTTACAGTTGATTCACGTTCTGAAAAAATCGGATATAAGATTCGTGAAGCAAGACTTGATAAACTTCCATATATGCTTGTGGTTGGACAGCAGGAAGAAGCAGATGGTACTGTATCAGTTAGAAGCAGATTTGCAGGAGATGAGGGTGTTAAGAGTTTAGATACTTTTATTGAGCAGATTTGTAAGGAAATTGATACTAAAGAAATCAGAAAAGTTGAGATGGAAGAAAGCAAATAGTTTTGAATAATTAATAATAAAAAATCCACAATATTAGTATCGGTTTTTACCGAAATTAATATTGTGGAGGTTATTATGACAAAGTTAAATTGTACTGTTAAAAATTGTTACTATAACAAGGAGTCAATGTGCTGTAGAGATGGCATTAAAGTAGGAGGTACAGATGCAACAGTTACAGATGCAACCTACTGTGGTGATTTTAGGGAAGCGGGAGATAACTTTTCTTCTAAGTGTGACTGTGGACCTGAAGGATCAGTTGATGTAAGATGCGATGCAGTAAGATGCACATTTAACGATAACTGTAAATGTCATGCATCCCAGATTACCATTGATGGAAATGGTGCAACACATCAGAGCCAGACAGAATGTGGAAGCTTTGAATGTACATGCTAAGCATTACCTTTGGTGATGAACGTATGTTACGGAAAATTTAATAAAATAAAATATATATAAACTCTTGACATTTAAAAGTGATGATGGTAGTATACTAATGTTGTGAAATCAAGCAGGGTATCCACCCTCACCCAGACGCATTAGGCGAGTCGAGGTTTATATGTGGTAATGATTTTTATTTATCACTTCTTTTGTATTTTAGTGGATAATCTGTTTGGATTATCCACTTTTTTGTTTTGAAAATGAAAAATAATTTGGAGGTGCAATACTATTAGCGAATTAATGATTAACGGACAGATTAGAGATAAAGAAGTTCGTGTTATTGGAACAAATGGAGAGCAGTTAGGCGTTATGTCTGCAAGAGATGCACAGAAGTTAGCAGACGAAGCTGAACTTGATTTAATAAAGATTGCTCCAAAGGCTCAGCCACCTGTATGTAAAATAATGGATTATGGTAAGTTTCGTTATGAACAGCAGAAGAGAGAGAAAGAAGCCAAGAAGAAACAACATGTTGTTGAAACAAAGGAAATCAGACTTTCACCTAACGTTGAAATCAATGATTTAAAAACTAAGGCAAATAATGCCAGAAAGTTTATTGAAAAAGGCGATAAGGTAAAGGTTACTCTTCGTTTTAGAGGAAGAGAGATGGCTCATATTAGTAGTAGTGCACATGTTTTGGATGACTTTGCAAAAATGTTAGAAGACATTGCGCAGGTTAGCAAAGCGGCAAAATTAGAAGGCAGAAACATGACAATGTTTTTAGAAAAAAAGCGTTAAGCTTTAGATGATTATTAAGGAGGAATAAGACATGCCAAAAATTAAGACAAGCAGAGCAGCTGCAAAACGTTTCAAAAAGACAGGTACAGGAAAGCTTAAAAGAAATAAAGCTTACAAATCACATATTTTAACTAAAAAATCAGCTAAGAGAAAGAGAAATCTTAGAAAAGCAACTACAGCTGATGCTACAAACGTAAAGAACATGAAGAAAATTTTACCTTATCTGTAATTATTTCAGATTAGAAGGTGAATTGGAACAGTGCATTTTAATCTAGTGTAGGAGGAAATAGAAATGGCAAGAATTAAAGGCGGAATGAACGCTAAAAAGAAACATAATAGAGTATTAAAGCTCGCTAAAGGTTATAGAGGAGCTAGATCAAAACAGTATAGAGTAGCGAAGCAGTCAGTTATGAGAGCTTTGACAAGCGCATATGCAGGAAGAAAGCAGAAGAAGAGACAGTTCAGACAGTTATGGATTGCAAGAATTAATGCTGCTGCAAGAATTAACGGACTTTCATACAGCAAGTTTATGTATGGACTTAAGTTAGCAGGCGTTGAAATGAACAGAAAGATGTTAGCTGAAATGGCAGTTAATGATGCAGAAGGATTTGCAAAGTTAGTTGAAACAGCTAAAGAAAAATTAGCATAATATATTTTTTAATTATATATTCTAATTAATAAAAAGGCTTAAAGTGATTAATGGTCACTTTAGGTCTTTTTTTATTACAGTAAAATTATTTTATGTAACATTGGTCACAAATTAAACACAAAATAAACTAATTTAAAACACAAATTTTACTAATTTAAAACACATTATAAAAATATAATATTTATCAATGAGGTTTAAAATAGTAGGAGGCATATTAATGAGCGTTATTGAAATTGAAAATCTTGTGAAAAAATACGGAGATAACTTAGCCGTGGATAACTTGAATTTAAAAATTGAAAAGGGACGGGTATACGGGTTTTTAGGACCAAACGGAGCAGGAAAATCTACTACAATGAATATTATAACCGGTTACATAGGGGCAACCTCCGGAACGGTAAAAATTGACGGACGCGATATTTTTAAGGAACCGGAACAGGCAAAAAAGTGTGTAGGCTACCTTCCGGAAATGCCACCTCTTTATCAGGACATGACTGTAAGAGAATATTTGAAATTTGTAGCAGAACTTAAGAAGATACCTAAAGGCAAAAGAGAAAAGAATATAGAGGATGCCTTAAATATGACAAAGACTGATCAGGTGGAAAACAGGCTGATTAGAAATCTGTCAAAAGGTTATAAGCAAAGAGTGGGAATTGCTCAGGCACTAATTGGTATGCCGGAAGTAATTATTTTGGATGAACCAACAGTTGGTCTTGATCCCAAACAGATAATTGAAATCAGACAGCTTATAAAGCAGTTAGGGAAAAAACATACTGTTATATTAAGCTCTCATATTTTATCAGAGATTAGTGAGGTTTGTGATTACATATATATTATTTCCAGAGGATGTCTGGTAGCTGCCGGTAGCGAAAAGGAATTAGTTGACCAGATGGCAGGAAAAAATGTTCTTGAAATGGAGATTAAAGGCAACAAGGATGCAGTTACAGCTATGATGGAAACTGTATCAGATGTAGGAAAATATGAAATGACAAAATCTGATAAGTCAGATAATGTTAACCTTACAATTATAAGTGACAGGGAAAATGATGTACGTGAGAAAATCTTTTATGCATGTGCAAATAGTAGATTACCTATTTTAAAGATGGACTTTAAGCATAAGACTCTTGAGGACATATTTATTGAATTAACGAAGGATTATGCAGCTCCGGAAAAGAAAAAGCGCAGAATAGGTAAAAGCAAAGCTGAAAAGGAGCTTCAGGAGGATATCGACAAGGAAGTTGAAGCGTTAAATGAAATATCCCACAAGGAGGAAAATAAGTAATGATTGCAATATATAAAAGAGAGTTAAAATCTTATTTTACATCAGTTATCGCATGTTTGTTTATTGCGGTTACAACATTAGTAGCAGGTATATTTTTTGTATATTATAATTTACAAAATGGATTGACAAGTATGTATCCGGTATACCAGAGTCTCTTTATTCTGGTATTTACGGTTCCTATTCTTACAATGAAAATAATAGCAGATGAAAGAAGGCTCAAAACTGACCAGTTAATTCTTACTGCACCTGTTTCAGTTGGAAAAATTGTAATGGGAAAATTTATGGCACTAACAACGATTTTTGCCATACCGGTTCTTATAATGTGTTTATACCCGGTGATTTTGTCAAAATTCGGAAATATGCCTTTTAAGACAGCATATACTAATATTTTCGGATTATTCCTTTACGGAATTGCATTTATTGCCATTGGCATGTTTATTTCATCATTAACAGAAAGTCAGGTAATATCTGCAATATTAAGTATTGTAGTTTTACTTCTTGGCTACTTAATGGGTTCTCTTACATCCATGATTTCGTCAGATGGAAATATTCTCACAAAAATTCTTGGATGTTTTGATTTATATTCACCTATGCAGGATTTCTTAAATGGTGTAATTACTTTGTCAAATGTTGTGTACTACATATCTTTAACAGCTGTATTTTTGTTTCTTACATGCCAGTCAATTCAGAAGAGAAGATGGAATGTATCAAAGAAATTTATTGGAACGGGAATTTTCAGTACAGGTTTTATAGCTGTTGTAGTTGCATTGGTTGTTTTTGTAAACCTTATTGCAGGTACCATAACATCTAAAGAAGCATGGGCAACAGCGGATATGACATCTACATCCCTTTTCTCTATTTCAAGTGATACAATGAAAATGCTAAAGGGACTTGATAAGGATATTACCTTATATGTTATGGCTTCTAAGTCAGAAGCGGATTCTACAATTAAAAAGACATTAGCAAGATACGAAACAGCATCAAAACACATAAAAGTAGAATATAAGGATACAAACAGATACCCTAACTTCTACAAAACATACACTGATACTGCACCAACAGCCGGAAGTATTATTGTATACAATGCATCAAATAAAAAATCAAAGGTTGTTGATTACAATAACATTTATGTTACAGATAATTCAGCATATTATTCAGGTGCATCTGCATCTACAACCTATGACTGTGAAGGACAGTTAGATAGTGCGATTTCTTATGTACGTTCAAATTCTACCTATAAAATCTATCAGGTTACAGGTCATAACGAAATAGTATCAGATTCTAATAATTTTGGTACAATGGAGAATTTGAAGGATATAATTTCAAAGTATAACTGTGAAATTGAAGAAATTAACTTGTTAAGCAAATCGTCAATTTCTACTGATGAGTGTTCAGCAGTTCTTTTGCTAGGACCTGAAACAGATTACTCAAAGGATGAAGCTGATGTAATAAAGAACTACATTAAGGAAGGTGGAAATGTAATCGCCGCATTAGAGGCAAAAGCCAGTGTTGGTGTTGATAAGCCTAATTTCTATTCTATTTTAGAGGAATATAATGTTAAGGTTTATGATGGTCTTGTGGCAGAAAACGACAGTTCACGTTATGCAACCCAGTATGGCCCATTCTACGGATTTGCTGAAGGTTCTACAGGTTATGCATCAGGACTTACAAGTTATATATTTACACCATATACTATGGGATTAAAGAAGGCAGAAAGTGATGATACAAGTGCTTCATACACTGCATTAGCATCAACTTCTGACAATTCCGTATTAAAGACAAATCCATCTAATGCTACATCTTATGAGAAGGGAAAAGGTGATGTGGCAGGACCTTTTGATACAGTTGTTTCTGCCTCAAAAACAATAACTAAGAAAACATCAGGTGACAAGAGTAGCAAGTCAGAGGAAGCAACAACAGGAAACAAAGAGACAAACGGTGAAGCTGAAACAAGCGAAGAAACAACAAATGAAGATTCATCTAATAGTGAAACAACTACATCTGTCACATCGAATCTGTTGGTATTCGGTTCAGTATATTCTCTTGCGGATACTGTAGATAATATGGTACAAAGCTCAAACACACAGATTGTAAATAATGCGTTAAAAGAATATATTAAAACGGATGTTGAAACAATATCCGTACCGGCTAAAAGCATGACTCCGGCTACACTTACAGTTACAGAGTCAGGCACAAGATTGTTCGGAATACTGATTGCAATTGTGGTACCTATTATTGTGTTATTAGCAGGAATAGCAGTATGGGTTAGAAGGAGAAGATATTAATGAAAAAACAGTTTATTCAGTTTGGCGTCATTGTGGCTGTTTTAGTTGTCTGCATTGTTGGATATTTTGTTATGAGCAGTCACTTTGACAAGAAAGAAAAAAAGGAAGAAGGAGCAGGCAAAATAGTTTCTTTTCAGTTAGATGACTACAAGGATGTAAAGAGTTTTTCTTATGTGTTAAGTAACAGTACCTTGGAAATTAAGAAAAATGACGGAAAATGGCAAATTTCAGGCCAGGAAGACGTGAAACTTAAAAAGAGTACCATTGAGTCCGAAATGCTGTCAAAACTGGCAGAAATAGACGCAGAGGATAAAATTGATAATGTAAGCAGTGAAGAAGATTATGGCTTCATAAAGTCAGAAGATGAGTTGGCCGCTGCTACAAATACAATCAAGGTTACAGACAAGGATGGAAAAGAGTATATTATATACATTGGAAACGCAAACCCGTATGATTCAACCAAATATTATATGATGGTAAAGGGCGATGACAATGTATATGTTATATCATCTGATTTAGTAACGGCTTTTTCTAAGACTGTTGATGACATGAAGGAAGAAGAAACTACAACGGTAGAGGAAACAACCACAGGAAAAGAGGCAGAAGAAACCACTTTAGGAGAAGCGGGTACAGAGAAAACAAGTGAATAAATAAGAGATAAGAGCTGTTGTGTTGGTTACTGAAGGTACCGGCATAACAGTTTTTGTATCTATGGGCAGGCATTGTCGGCGTTTCGGAGGTAAGTATAGGCTATTGGGCTGGAGAATAGCTTTTAACAAACAAAAAATCCTTAAAAGCAGTAGTATGACACTACAACTTTTAAGAATTTTTGATGCAGTTGATGGGACTTGAACCCACACCCAGTTAACCCGGACATGAACCTGAATCATGCGCGTATGCCAATTCCGCCACAACTGCATAATTAATATTTGTTTATATACATAAAATGGAAGTCTCAAAGACTTCCATTTTGAAAAACAAAATGCGGAAGATGGGACTTGAACCCACACAAGCGCAATGCTTACAAGATCCTTAGTCTTGCTCGTCTGCCAGTTCCGACACTTCCGCATACGTTTCAAACGCAAGAAAAATAATACCATAATGCCAAGGGAGTGTCAACACTTTTTTTAAAAAAGTTAAAAAAAACTTAAAAATTCCCACAAAAGCCCAAAAATAATAAAAACATATCCTAAAAACAATAGAATAAAAATTTTCTTCTAAACAGACATAACTCATCAATTTTACATCCATCAAAAATTCAAACTTTTCCATGCAACGCTCTTTCTCATTAAATTTTCAACTCTTTATTAATAATAAAATGTGTTGTATACTAAAATGTATATTGGTAGATGCGTATTGGTACCGGATATGAGCATTTTTCGGAGGTAGATTATGAATATCAGACAGAAAAATGAAGAATTGGAAAAAAAGACACTAAGTCCCCATGCAGCATTAAGTTGTGAAAGCAAGGGAAGGGACAGGTATGAGGAACCTTGTGATATAAGAACAGTATATCAAAGGGACAGAGACAGAATCATTCATTGCAAATCTTTTAGAAGATTGAAACATAAGACGCAGGTTTTTTTGTCGCCAATGGGTGATCATTACAGAACCCGTCTGACCCATACGTTAGAAGTATCCCAGATAGCAAGAACCATAGCTAAATCTCTGGATTTAAATGAAGATTTAACGGAGGCTATTGCTTTGGGACATGATTTGGGTCATACCCCTTTTGGCCATGCAGGAGAAAGAACTCTTAATGAAGTGTGTAGTTTAGGATTTAAACATTATCTTCAAAGCATACGTGTTGTGGAAATATTAGAAAACAACGGAAGAGGGTTAAATCTTACAAAAGAGGTAAGAGACGGAATTGTAAATCATAGAACCAGTGGAAATCCTTCAACTCTTGAGGGAAAGGTTGTGAGATTGTCTGATAAAATAGCTTATATTAATCATGACATTGATGATGCTGTAAGAGGAAAAATAATAAGTGAAGAAGATATTCCGCCGGTTTACAGGGAAATATTAGGAGATACTACTAAGAAGAGATTGGATAAATTAGTTCACGACATAGTGGAAAACAGCTATGAAAAAGACGATATCTTAATGTCAAAGCAGGTACACGATGCCATGATGGGACTTAGAAGTTATATGTTTAAAAGCGTGTATACTAATCCAAGGGCAAAAAGTGAGGAAACCAAAGCTACGGAGATGCTTAAAATCATGTTTGACTATTTTCTTCACAATACTGATAAGCTGCCACAGGAATTTATTTATCTGATTAATGAGCAGGGAGAAAATCCGGAACAAGTGGTTTGTGATTATATTGCAGGAATGAGCGACCAGTATTCAGTTGCCGTATTTGAAAAAATATTTGTGCCGAAATCATGGAATATGTGATAAGGCATTTAGGAGGATAAAGTGTTTTACTCAGAGGATATTATAGAACAGGTAAGAACGGAAAATGACATAGTTGATGTGATAGGGGATTACGTTAAATTACAGAAAAAAGGCAGTTCCTATTTTGGACTTTGTCCTTTTCACAATGAAAAGTCACCATCTTTTTCCGTATCACCCCATAAACAGATGTATTACTGCTTTGGATGTGGCGAAGGGGGCAACGTAATATCTTTTTTGATGAAATATGAAAATTATACATTTATTGAAGCAATGGAGGTGCTGGCTGACAGGGCAGGCATTGAGTTGCCAAAGATGGAATATTCAAAAGAAGCTAAGCAGGAAAAGGATTTAAAAACAAAAATTATTGAAATAAATACAGAAGCCGCCAAATATTATCACTATCTGTTAAAGTCAGAAAGAGGAAAGCTGGCATATAACTATCTTTCAGGGAGAAAGTTATCTGATGAAACTATATTAAGATTTGGTCTGGGATATTCTGATAAATATAGCGATAACCTTTACAAATACTTAAAAAACAAGGGTTATAATGATTCAGAATTAAAAGAGACAGGATTGTTTACCTACGACGAAAAACGTGGGGTAAATGACAAATTCTGGAATCGTGTTATGTTTCCCATAATGGATGCTAATAACAGAGTCATAGCCTTTGGAGGCCGTGTAATGGGAGATGGTAAGCCTAAATACTTAAATTCCCCGGAAACAAAGGTTTTTGACAAAAGCCGTAATCTTTATGGATTAAATGTTGCCAGAAGCTCCAGAAAGGATTATATGCTTATTTGCGAGGGATATATGGATGTTATAAGCCTTCATCAGGCAGGCTTTAATAACGCAGTGGCAGCTCTTGGAACGGCATTTACATCAAGGCATGCATCTTTAATTAAAAGATATGTTAAAGAGGTTGTTCTTACTTTTGACAGTGATGAGGCAGGAATAAAGGCGGCTCTCAGGGCAATCCCTTATTTAAGGGATGTGGGACTGTCAATTAAGGTTTTATCAATGAAACCTTATAAGGACCCTGATGAATTTATTAAGGCAATGGGAAAAGAGGCATATGAAGAGAGAATAAAAAATGCCACAAATTATTTTATTTTTCAGGTTGCCATGGAACAAAAAAAATACAATATGTCTGACCCGCAGGAAAAAACAGCATTTCATAAAAAGGTTGCTGAAATGATTCTTGATTTTAACGATGAAATTGAAAGGGAAAATTATATCGAATCTGTGTGTGAGATTTTTAAAATACCAAAGGATGGTCTCGCCAAGCTGGTAAAAAAGACCGGACTTACTTATGTAGGTAAGGAAGAAAAGGAAACCTACGAAGATTATCAGGAGAAAAAACAAAAAAAAGAAGATGCTTCTATGCAGGCTCAAAGAATACTTTTAGCTTCGGTTCTAGACAGAACGGATTGGTTTAACAAGGTGGCAAAGGTTATTTCCCCTGAGGATTTTATAGACGATTTCTACAGAAAGGTTGCTTCACTTTTTTGGGAGCAAATGGAAAATGGTGAGGCAAATCCTGCCAAAATTATGAATTATTTTACTGATGAAGCTGAACATAAAATGGTGGCAGAACTTTTCGTGTCACCTATAAGAGCTAATTTAGATTTGGCAGAGCAGGAAAAGGCTATAAATGATGCTGTTTTAAAAATCAAAAAAGAGAGTCTTGACAAAAAGGCGGCTGAGGCATCGGATATTGCCCAGTTACAACAGATAATAAAAGAACAGAGTATGTTACAGAAAATACATGTTTCATTAAATTAGATGAGTGGTTAATATATGATTTCAGAAAGATTAAAAGCAGTGGCCGGTATGGTTACTAAAGGAAAAAAAGTCGCAGATATAGGTACAGACCATGGGTATGTGCCTATATATTTAGTAGAAAATTCTATTTGTAGTAAGGTTTATGCCATGGATATTAATGAAGGTCCTCTAAAAATAGCGGACAAAAATATTGCGATTCATGGTCTTAGCGACAAGATAGAAACTATTCAGTCAAATGGAATGGAAAAACTAAAGGACAATATGGTAGACGGGGTAATTATTTCCGGAATGGGTGGAGATTTGATTGTAGATATATTAAGTCGTGGAAAAAACATAAAAGGCATAAATGAACTGGTTTTGTCTCCCCACAGAAGGGTTGACTTAGTAAGAAAGGATCTCCTTGAAAATAACTGGGAAATAATTGATGAAAAAATGCTGATAGACAGTGGAAAATATTACACGATTATAAAAGCATTAAAAAATGACGAAAAACTTCATATGTATAGTGATGTGGAGTTGAAATATGGAAAAATACTATTAGACAATAAAGATTTGGTTTTAAAAGTGTATTTAGAAAAAGAATATTTAAAATTTGCAGAGATCTTTGAAAAAATGAAAGCAAATAAAAGTGATAATATGCAGGAAGTTGAAAATATAATTTATTTAAACAGGGAGGCGTACAGGATATATGATTAGTGTAAACATAGGAAATGTATCATACGAATATGAAGATGGAACAACAATTTATGAAATAGCAAAGGATTTTAAAAAGTTTTACGAAAATGACATAATTTTAGCTGTGTGTAACGGCAAATTAAGTGAGCTGTCTAATGTTTTAACGGAAAACTGTATAATAAAATTTATAACTACAGCCAGTCACATTGGCAGCGAATGTTACAAAAGAAGTGTTACCTTTATGATGCTAAAGGCATTTTATAAGGTGGCAGGAAGGTCAAATGTAGGAAAAATATCTGTTGAACATTCTGTTAGCAAAGGCTATTACTGTGCAGTGGACGGAGGCATTAAAGTAGACAATGCTTTTGTCAAACAGGTTAAAGAAGAAATGAATGCTCTTGTAAAACGTGATATTTTAATTACAAAAGAGGTTGTATCAGTGGCTAAGGCCATTGAAAAGTTTGGAAGATACGGTATGAAGGATAAGGAACATCTTCTTAAGTACAGGAGAGCTTCAACTGTAAATGTTTACAAAATGGAAGGCTTTGAGGACTATTTCTATGGATATATGGCATATTCTACAGGATGTCTTAAATACTTTGATTTGATTCCTTATGATGAAGGTTTTGTATTGCAACTTCCAACAAAAGAAAATCCAAAGGAAGTTCCGGAATTTAAGCCCCAGAATAAGGTTTACAATACGCTTAAGGAAACTACTTCGTGGGCAAAGATGCTGGGGGTTTCAACTATCGGTCAGATAAACGATAAAATTACCAGTGGTGAAATTAATAATATTATGCTGGTGCAGGAAGCAATTCAGGAAAAGAAAATCGCCGATATTGCATCGGACATAGCTAAGCGAAAAGATGTAAAGGTTATTATGATTGCAGGTCCTTCATCATCAGGTAAAACCTCATTTTCTCACCGGCTTGCAGTTCAGCTCATAGCTCAGGGATTAAAACCTCATCCGATACCAATGGATAGCTATTTTGTCAATAGAGAGGATACGCCTGTAGATGAAGATGGAAAGTTAGACTACGAGGTGGTAGAGGCTGTAGATATTGAATTTTTCAATGAACAGATGACACAGCTTTTGGCAGGTAAAAGGGTAGAATTACCGGATTTTGACTTTGTTGTGGGGAAAAGAGTTTTTGATGGCAAATATCTTCAGTTAGGGGAAGATGATGTGCTGATAATTGAGGGAATACATTGCCTTAACGATGCAGTTTCATACAGCCTTCCAAGTGACAAAAAATACAAAATTTATGTAAGTGCCCTGACACCGCTTAATGTCGATGAGCATAACAGAATTGCCACATCAGACTGGAGATTATTGAGACGAATTGTAAGGGATGTAAGAACCCGTGGAACTTCAGCAGAAGGAACCATTGAAATGTGGAAGAGGGTTAGAAGGGGAGAAGAAAAAAATATTTTCCCATATCAGGAAAGTGCAGATGCCATATATAATTCTGCCATGGTTTATGAGTTGTCAGTTATAAAAACATATGCAGAACCGGCATTATTTAGCGTACCAAAGGATTCAGAGCAGTATTTTGAGGCGAAGCGACTTCTTAAGTTCTTAGATTATGTTTTGGCAGTGCCAAAGGAAAATATTCCTAAAAATTCTTTACTTAGGGAGTTTGTTGGTGGAAGTATATTCCCGGTATAGTGCAGGTGAAATTTTGCAGGAAAAGGTGGATGTATGAAAAATAGAAACTTATATACTTGAAAATTTAATAAGTTTATGTTAGTTTAAATAATTGTGAGTAAGACAGATAATCGCTGCTGCTATTGCCGAAAGGACGCAGGAGAGGAAAGTCCGGGCTTCGCAGGGCAGGATGCCGGCTAACGGCCGGTGGAGGTGACTCCCAGGAAAGTGCAACAGAAATAAAACCGCCTTTTTAGGTAAGGATGAAATGGCAGTGTAAGAGACTACCGCTTTGGTGGTAACATCAAAGGTCAATGTAAACCCCATCCGAAGCAAGACCGAGCAGAAAGCATATGGTGGCCCGCCAGCTTTCGGGTAGGTTGCTTGAACTTGTTGGCAACAATAAGTCTAGATAGATGATTATCCAAGACATAACCCGGCTTACAGTCTTGCTCGCATTTTTTTATATTCTTTTTACCAGTTCTTCAATTAAAAGACAAAACTTATCAGATGCTTTAGAGGCAGCAACGCCCACTTCTTCATCACTTAAAGGCTCTCCGGTTATTCCCGCAGCTTTGTTGGTGATACAGCTTATTCCACATACTTTAAATCCGCAATGAACGGCGGCAATGGCTTCACATACGGTACTCATACCAACAGCGTCAGCTCCGAGAAGTTTGTACATATTAATTTCAGCCGGTGTTTCGTAGTTAGGTCCGGTTGTCTGGAGATATACACCTGCTTTTAAGTCAATATTGTTTTCCCTTGCTATGTTTTTTATTTTTTTGCATATTTCACTGTCATATATGCTGGTCATATCAGGGAAACGGGTGCCGAGTTCATCTATGTTAGGTCCAATTAAAGGAGATGGTACAAAAGATGAAATATGGTCTGTAATCATCATTAAATCCCCTACATTTAAGTTGTCGCTAATTCCACCGGCGGCGTTAGATAGAATAAGCTTTTTTGCACCCATTAGTTTCATAAGACGAATAGGTGAAACAACCTGATTCATGGAATAACCTTCATAGTAGTGGATTCTTCCGTTCATAGCGACTACCGGAACGTCACCTAAATATCCGAAAATAAAAGCTCCTGCGTGCATTTTATTGGTGCTTATGGGAAATCCATCAATATCTGAGTAACTAATAGTTTCCTTTACATTGATTTTTTTTGCCAGTTTGTTAAGACCTGAGCCTAAAACAATTGCAACATCAGGCTTAAAATCTATCTTTGTCTTAACACAACTTAAATATTTTTCCAATTCTTTATAATATTGTGGTGTCATAAATTTGCTCCTATCTGTAATGTGGCGTGATTTTCCGTTATCACTAAGCAATTAAGGAAAAACACTGCCATAAAAATTATTTGTTTATAATAGTATACCAGATTACCGGAAAATGTAATATTTATAAATTCAAAAAGATTAAATAAATAGTGAAAAAAAAATAAGTAAATACCCTTGAATATTACACCTCAATAATGTATTATCTTATTAGCAAAAAATACATATGAATGGAGGGTGAAATGAGACATTTAATTAGTCCATTGGATTTTACTGTAGAAGAGTTGGATAAGTTATTAAATTTAGCCGGCGATATTGAAAGGAATCCTCAAAAATACAAAGAGTGTTGCAAAGGAAAGAAACTTGCCACTCTTTTTTATGAGCCTAGCACAAGAACAAGACTAAGCTTTGAGGCAGCTATGCTTAATTTAGGCGGAAGTGTTTTGGGATTTTCCGAGGCATCATCAAGCTCCGCATCTAAAGGGGAGAGCGTTTCAGACACCATACGAATTATATCATGTTATGCAGACATATGTGCCATGAGACACCCGAAGGAAGGTGCAGCCTTAGTTGCAGCTAAAAAATCAGGTATTCCTGTTATTAACGCAGGGGATGGAGGACATCAGCATCCTACCCAGACTTTGACGGATTTAATGACAATAAGAACCCTTAAGGGTAGACTTGATAATATTACAATTGGATTGTGTGGTGACTTGAAATTTGGAAGAACAGTGCATTCGCTTATTAACGCATTGCTTAGATATGATAATGTAAAATTTGTCCTTATTTCACCGGCGGAGCTTAAGGTTCCGGGATATATCATTGAAAATATAAAAGAAGCAGGAGCTCAGTATGAAGAGGTGTCAAGACTTGAAGATGTAATTGGTGGGCTTGATTTGCTTTATATGACAAGGGTTCAAAGGGAAAGATTCTTTAATGAAGAGGATTATATAAGACTTAAAGATAGCTTTATTTTGGACAAAAAGAAACTAAAATCAGCAAAAGATGATATGCTGATTTTGCATCCACTGCCAAGAGTTAATGAAATTGCTGTTGAAGTAGATGATGACCCAAGGGCTGTGTACTTTAAGCAGGCACAGTTTGGTGTGTATGTGAGAATGGCACTTATTTTGACATTGTTGGAGGTGGAAGTATAATATGCTAAATATAGATGAAATAACAAATGGCTTTGTTTTAGATCATATTCAGGCAGGAAGGGCAATGGCTATATATCATTATCTTAATTTGGAAAAATTAGATTGCCAGGTTGCTATTATTAAAAATGCCAGAAGTAAAAAAATGGGAGTTAAAGACATAATTAAAGTAGAAGGTCCCTTAGATATTGTGGATTTTGATATATTAGGATTTATTGATCATAATATCACAGTTGATATTATCACTGACGGTAAATTAGTGGAAAAAAGAGATCTTAAGCTACCAAAGAAGATTGTTAATGTATTACATTGCAAAAACCCAAGATGCATTACATCTATTGAGCAGGAGTTAGACCATGTTTTTGTACTAACAGACAAAAAGAATGGTTTATACAGCTGCCAATACTGTGAAGAAAAGCAGGGCAAACTTTGGGAAAAACTGTAAATTTAAGAGCTTGTGATTTATATTGAAATTTTAATTAATATGGATTTTATCCCACAAATGTTGGTTTGTGCAAACATACTATATTTTGTGGGATTTTTTGTGCTTAAGGCAGAAAAATGACAAAATGTGCCATTTGTATTGAAATTACATAAATGAATTGTTATAATCAAACGGTAATATATTTAATAACAAAGGATAGGAGGACGAAAAAATGTATTGTAACCATTGTGGAAAAGAAATTAATGACAATGCAGTTGAATGCCCATATTGTGGAGGAGATACAAAGAACACGCATAATAATGATTATGGCACACCATATGTATCTGATAATGGAGGAATAGGCTGGGGGCTACTGGGATGTTGTATTCCTTTAGCAGGTTTGATTTTATTCCTTGTGTGGAAGGACACCAAGCCAAAAACAGCTAAAGCCGCAGGAATTGGTGCTTTAGTTAGCGTAGGTATTTCAATATTATTCTACATTATAGTGATTGTAGCAGGCGTAGGAGCAGGAATGCATGGTGCTTCATCAAGTGTTACAGGATTTTAGAAATGTGGCATGAAAAGATGGTTATGTAAATGGCTACCCATCATATTTGGATGCCATCAAAGACCTGAACGTTCATTTTTCTTTCATGGAAAACAGTTTCCAATATGCGCAAGGTGTACAGGTGAACTTATAGGAATTATAGTAACTCCTATAGGATATTTCTTTTTGAAAAATTTACCTATATGGGTGTTTTTTGTTTTATTAATTCCACTTGTAACAGATGGTTTGATACAGGCAAAAACAAAGTATGAAAGTAATAACACTAAGCGCTTGATTACGGGCATATTATTTGGAATAGGCTTAATGATGTTGTTTATGATATCTACAGCGTATTGCTTTAATATAGGGGTTGATATTGGAAGAAAATGGAGATACTCGCAGTTATAAAATATCGTATTAAAGTATAAGCAGAACTTTATGCCGAAAGAAAACATTGAAGTTCTGCTTTTTTGATAGTTATATTTAAGAAGCGGATGAGATGGTGAGATATGGAAATGACTGGAATAGGGATGACTAGAATATGGATATAATAAAAATTAAAATCCAACTGCTCGCATCACATAAATTCAAAAAAAGAATAAAAGCATTATTAAAATCCAAAAATTACTAAAAATATTGAAATAAAAAATCCCGTAAATTATATCATACATAATACAATCTACGGGAATGTTTCGTATTTATTTATCGATACCTTACGGGGCGTTTATATATATCCCACAAAACTATTTGTCAGATTCTGAATTAACCTCATCAGATGGAGTGTCATCTTCATGGTCAATTTTAACCTTAACCAAATCAATTCGTTTATCATCCATTTTGATAACTGTAAGTTTGCAGTTATCAATTTTCACACTGTCACCTTTGTTTGGTAGGCGGTCTAAGTGTTCAATAATAAGTCCACCGAGAGATTCATAATCTTCTGAATCTATATTAGTACCCAATTCGTCATTGAAATCATCTAAATTAATTGAGCCTTCAACAATGTATTCATGTTCACCAATTTGTCTGACAGCAAGCTCCTCAGCCTGGTCGAACTCATCGTGGATATCACCTATGATTTCTTCCACAATATCTTCTAATGTAATAAGGCCCTCAGCCTGACCATATTCATCTAAAACAATACACATTCCGGGCTCATTATTTCTCATTTCTATAAGAAGGTCATTAAGCTCTTCTTTTTCGTGAGTATAATAAGGTTCACGCATTAATTTATTAACATCAAAATTTACACGGTTTACTTCATTTATAAGCATATCTTTAATGTTGATAATTCCCACAATATTATCTGTATCATCTTTATAAACAGGTATACGGGTAAATTTATCTGACTTAATAACAGATAAAAGCTCATCGTATGAAACATCAATAGGAACCATGGTTATATCAACCTTAGGAATCATAATGTCTTTAGCACATGTGTCTCCGAAATCAAAAACGTTGTTAATCATATCGTACTCATCATCTTCGATAATACCCTCTTCCTGACTAACCCCCACAATGGTTCTTAATTCATCTTCAGTAATAGCTGCTGAATTTAAATTTACGTTAACTCTGAATATTTTTAACAGAAAGCTGGAAAACAGATTCAGCACAAAAATAACCGGAGTTAAAATAAACATAAAAAATTTAATTGGCTTTGCATAAGATAATGCAATTGACTCAGCATGAAGAGTTGCTACCGTTTTGGGAATAATTTCACCAAAAATAATGATGACAAGTGTAAGTACGCCTACGCAAACGCTGACAACTATGTTTACATCAAAAATATGCTGGGCTAAAACTGTTGTAAGAGAAGAAGCAGCAATATTAACAATATTGTTACCTATCAAAACAGTGCTAAGCATCTTTCTGGAATTGCTAAGTACCTTATCAAGTACAATAGCTTTCTTATTTCCGTCATCAACAAGCATTCTCAATCTTACTTTACTAAATGTAGTAAGAGCAGTTTCGGCTGATGAAAAAAACGCCGAGAATAACAATAAAACAAATAATATGCATAGCAGAGCTATGTCACTGGGTCCCATATAAATCTCCTTATAAAAAATATTTCAGGCAAAAGCCTGTTAGAGTCGATTGTACAATATAGATAATTTAAAGTCAACAAACCGTAATAAATTATACGCTTTCATAATATAAATTATTATATAAACGTTAGGAAAGGCTGGTATTACCGGTAAATAAATTATGAAAAAAGTTGCAGTGATATTTTTAAAGGAAACATTGATACAAATGATTATAAGTACAGTATTGTTGGCGCTAATTGCTTTTGTGGTTCTTAAAATTTCACCTTCTGTGGCAACAATAAAAATAATGGTGTTGATAATTTATGGAATTGCGTCATTTTGTGGTGGCGTGATAGTAGGAAAGGTTATGGAAAACAGAAAATTTGTGTGGGGAGCATTAGCCGGACTGATTTATTTTGCAATAATTTTTCTCACAGCACTAATTTCAAAAGGAAGCGTCTCATCAGGAAGTGTAGGACTCTTTTCAGGATGTATTGTTTCCGTGGTGGCAGGAACAATAGGAGGAATGCTTAGTTAAAGGGGAGAAAGGATAATAGGGGAATGATTTTAAACGATTTTAACAGGATTTTGATACAATAAAGAAAACGTTTGAAAAAATACCATATTGTGATATAATAACCTAAGACTTGTGCAGCTTTACATAAATAAGCACAAAATAGATTTGGAGGATTACCATGAAACATATTAAGACATTAAATGCAAAAACATTAAAGGACACAATGAAAAAAGGCGGATGCGGTGAATGTCAGACATCATGTCAGTCTGCTTGCAAGACTTCTTGTACAGTAGGAAACCAGACTTGCGAAAACAAATAAAATTTTATATGGCATTATTTTATAACAGAGCCGAATTTTCGACTCTGTTATAATGCGTTAAAAAGGGAGGAAGTCACAGTGATTCATCAGTATAAAAGCAATGGATATAACATTGTAATGGACGTTAACAGTGGCGCAGTGCATGTGGTTGACGACGTTACATATGATGCTATAGAGTTGTTTGAAGATATTTCTTCTTCTGAAATTGTTGATAAACTGAAGGATAAGTATAATGAGTCCGATATTTTAGAGGCAATTGACGAAATAGAAGAATTAAAAAAAGATGGACAACTGTTTACCGAAGACATATATCAGCCGTTTGTTGAAAAGTTTAAGGAGAACCGTCAGACCGTGGTTAAGGCTTTGTGCCTGCATATAGCCCATGATTGTAACCTGGCATGCAAGTATTGTTTTGCTGAGGAGGGTGAGTATCACGGAAGAAGAGAACTTATGAGCTTCGAGGTTGGAAAGAAAGCCCTGGATTTTCTTGTTAAAAATTCAGGCAATAGAGTAAACCTTGAAGTAGACTTCTTTGGTGGTGAACCATTAATGAACTGGGAGGTTGTAAAGCAGCTAGTTGAATATGGACGTTCGTTAGAAAAGCCATACAACAAGAAATTCAGATTTACCCTTACCACTAATGGTGTACTTCTTAACGACGAGATTATGGAGTATTTGAATAAGGAAATGTCTAATGTAGTAATTAGTCTTGATGGTCGTAAGGAAGTCAACGACAGAATGAGACCATTTAGAAACGGAAAAGGAAGTTACGACCTTATTGTTCCAAAATTCAAAAAGCTTGCAGAAAGCCGTAATCAGACCAATTATTATATAAGAGGTACATTTACAAGAGATAATCTTGATTTTTCTGAAGATGTAAAACATTTTGCTGATTTAGGATTTAAACAGATGTCAATTGAGCCTGTTGTTGGCCCGGAAGAAGATCCGTATTCCATTAGGGAAGAGGATTTACCGACAATAATGGAAGAGTACGATAAACTTGCACTTGAATACATAAAGCGTGAGAAGGAAGGCAGAGGCTTTAATTTCTTCCACTTTATGATTGATTTAAATCAGGGACCATGCGTGTATAAGCGCTTATCGGGATGTGGTTCAGGAACTGAATATCTTGCAGTTACACCATGGGGAGATTTTTACCCATGCCATCAGTTTGTTGGAAACGAAGATTTTCTTATGGGAAATGTAAATGATGGAATTGTCCGTAAAGATATTGTTTCCACGTTCGGAGACTGTAATGTGTATTCAAAAGAAAAATGTAAAAACTGCTTTGCAAGATTTTACTGCAGTGGCGGTTGTGCTGCAAACTCATATAATTTTCATGGCACAATTAATGATGCTTATGATATCGGATGTGAAATGCAGAGAAAAAGGGTGGAATGCTCAATAATGATAAAAGCAGCGTTAGCCGACGCTGACTGATAAGAAAGAGGTTAAAAGATGAAAATTAAAATGAACAAAACTAAAGGGATTGTATTTTTTATACTTTCACTTGCAGTAATGGCTTTTGCCGGTTATGTGATTCTGTTTGGTGTAGGGGATCGCGGACAGGCTAAGTATATTACACAGGGTCTTGATCTTAAAGGTGGTGTAAGCATTACATATCAGGTATCGAAAGATGACCGTGATAAGTTAAACAGTGATTCTCTTGAAGCTACAAGAGGAAAATTAGAGAAGAGAATTCATACATTTAGTACAGAAGCTACAGCTTATAAGCAGGGTGATGATAGAATTACAGTTGAAATCCCGGGTGCATATGATGCGGACAAGGTTCTTGAAGAATTAGGTAAGCCGGGTTCACTTTATTTCTGTACAAAGGCTGATTCAACACCTACAGATGAGCAACTTAAAAACAAGGAATATATCCAGTTAAAGAACACAACAGGTGGACAGTATGACGGATATTATAAGGTATGGCTTACAGGTGACAGTGTTTCAGATGCTAAAGGTCAGGCAACAACTAATGAAAAGACAGGAAAAGCAGAGAATGCTGTAGACCTACAGTTTAATACAGCAGGAACAAAAACTTTTGGTGAAATGACATCTCAGAATGTTGGACAGCAGTCATACATTATTTATGACAATGAGGTTCTTAGTGACCCGAAAATTAATCAGTCAATTACCGGTGGACAGGCTCAAATCACAGGTAACTTTACATTAGAGGAGGCACAGACACTTGCAGAGAATATTAAGATTGGTTCACTTGATCTTTCACTGGATGAATTAAGTCATAGTGTTCAGAGTGCACAGCTTGGTAGAGATGCTTTATCAAAGAGTGTTCAGGCAGGTATGATAGCGTTTGTTATTATTGTATTATTCTTACTTTTCGTATATAGAGTGCCTGGTCTTGCTGCAGGTTTCGCATTATTATCATATGTTGAATTAATGCTCCTTGCACTTAACGGATTTGACCTTACACTTACTCTTCCGGGTATTGCAGGTATTATTCTTAATATCGGTATGGCAGTTGATGCTAACGTTATTATTTATGCCCGTATCAGAGAGGAAATTGCAGCCGGCAAGTCAGTTAAGAATGCAATCACTATTGGATTTAAGAAAGCAACATCAGCTATCGTTGACGGTAACGTTACAACACTTATTGCAGCATTAGTTCTTCTTTGGAGAGGTTCAGGAACAGTTCAGGGCTTTGCCATGACACTTGCAATAGGTATCTTCATTCAGTTATTTACATCCCTTGTTGTTTCAAGAGGAATTGTATGGATGTTATATTACATGGGATTCCAGAAACCGGGATTTTATGGCAAGGAAAGAGCAAAGAACGTTATCAAATTTGTTGAAAAGAGAAAAGTTTGGTTTACAATTTCAATAGTTGTTATTGTTATTGGCTTAGGCTCAATTGTTTACAATGTGGCAACAGGAAATGAAGCATTTAACTATAGTATTGAATTTAAGGGTGGTACATCTATAAGCGTTCAGTTTGATAAGGATTACACTATCGATGAATTCAACGATACAATTAAACCTGAAATACAGAAAACATTAAATACATCAGATGTACAGGCTCAGAAGGATACAGGTACAAAGGGCTTATACTCTATTAAGACAAAGAAAATGTCATCAGATGAAATGGACGAATTTAAGAAGCTTTTGATTGACAAATATCAGGCAAAGGATGACGAGCAGAACTTTAATGATACAGAAATTTCAGATACAATCAGTGCTGAAATGAGAAGAGATGCCGTTGTTGCTACAGCTCTTGCTACAATTTGTATGTTGATTTACATCTGGTTAAGATTTAAGAATATTCAGTTTGCTTTAGCAGCTGTTATAGCATTAGTTCATGATGTACTTATAGTTGTTGGTTTCTATTCATTGTCAAGACTTACAGTTGGAACAACGTTTATTGCCTGCCTTCTTACAATAGTAGGTTACTCAATAAACGCTACAATTGTTATCTTTGACAGAATTAGAGAAAATAAGGCAGTTATGAAGCGTGGTGAAACAATGATTGGTCTTATTGACAGAAGTATCACAGAAACACTTACAAGAAGTATCTACACATCATTAACTACATTTGTTGCTGTATTTATGATATTCGTTATGGGTGTTTCATCAATTAAAGAGTTTACAACACCATTAATGGTAGGTATCGTAGCCGGTGCTTATTCATCAGTATTTGTTACAGGTGCATTGTGGTATGTATTAAAAGGTAAACAGTACGACAAAGAAAAATAATTAAGAAGTATTTAACGGTACCATCTAAATGGTGGTGCCGTTTTTCTTTTTAAAATACTATTTAGGAACAAGGCATAATTATTATGAAAGAGAAATGGTTTTTACAGACAAAAAGGGCAGATTTTAATCATATTTCTGAAAAATTTCATATCAGTCCGGTAATTGCAAGGATAATTAGAAACAGAGATGTAATATGTGACGAGGACATCTATAATTATTTAAATGACGATTTGGAAAAAATAAGTTCTCCATGGCTTTTTAAAGATATGGATAAGGCTGTTGATATACTAAGAATAAAAATCAGTCATGAAAGTAAAATAAGAATAATATGCGATTATGATGTGGATGGAATAACTTCCGGATATATTTTACTTAGGTCATTAAAAAAGCTAGGGGCAAATATAGACCTTGTAGTTCCCCGCAGAATAGAAGATGGCTATGGTATAAATGAAAAACTAATTAAAAATGCCTATGATAGCGGTATTGATACTATTTTAACATGTGATAACGGTATTTCGGCTTATAATCAGGTGGAATATGCCAAATCTCTTGGAATGAATATTATTATTACTGACCATCACGAGGTACCTTTTGAAGAAACTGATGGAAAAAGAGAATATATTGTTCCTAATGCAGATGCAGTGGTAAATCACAAACAGGCAGACTGCCCCTATCCATTTAAAGAACTGTGTGGAGCAATGGTTGCATATCAGCTTATATCGGCATTGTTTGAAACAGAAGGCATAGGCAAAAACGAATTATATAAGTTACTTCCTTACGCTGCTATTGCAACTGTATGTGACGTAGTGGATTTAAAGGGAGAAAACAGAATTATAGTAAAACAGGGCATTAAAAAACTAAAAGACTGTAATGATATTGGTATAAATGCTTTAATAAATGCCTGTAAGTTAGATAAAAATAATCTTTCATCTTATCAGTTTGGTTTTGTTATAGGCCCTTGCCTAAATGCCAGTGGAAGATTAGACACGGCAAAACGTGCCACGGAGTTATTAGATTGCATAGATACTCAAAAGGCGGAAGTTTTGGCAAAAGAACTGGTGGAATTAAATGCTGAACGTAAGGATATGACTAATGAAGGAGCCATGACAGCAATTGAAATGGCACAGGATATGGATGACAAAGTATTGGTTTTATACCTTAAAGACTGTCATGAAAGCATTGCAGGAATTATTGCAGGAAGGGTAAGAGAAAAGTATAATAAGCCTACGTTTGTCCTAACAGATGCTGAACAGGGAGTTAAAGGATCAGGTCGTTCTATTGAGGAATACGATATGTATTCAGAACTTACAAAGGTAAAAAGTTTGCTGACGAAGTTTGGTGGTCATAAAATGGCAGCGGGAATATCTTTAGAAGAAAAAAATATAGATTTATTTAGAAAAATGTTAAATGAAAATTGTAATTTAACGGAAGAAGATTTATATTTAAAGGTGTGGATTGACATTGCCCTGCCTTTGGAATATATTACAATGGATTTCGTAAATCAGTTAGAGGTTATTAAGCCCTATGGAAAAGGCAATGAAAAGCCGGTTTTTGCAGAAAAAAATCTAAAGATTATCAGTTTGCAAATACTGGGAAAATCAGGGAATGTAATAAAAATGGTTGTAGAAAATCAAAATCATTACAGAATGACTGCAGTTAAGTTTAACAGTGCCGTTGATTTTATGGCATTTTTGTCTGAAAAATTCGGTGAGGAAGAGGTAAATAAGGCCCTTCAGGGTCAAAAGAATAATTTGGAAATTATGGCAACATACTATCCGGAAATAAATGAGTATAACGGAAGGATAAATTTACAAATAATAATAGATAGATTTTGTTAAAAGGGTTGTGGTAATATATAATTATGACAACTATAAAATAAATAATTATATAGCAAGAAGGAGAAGATAAAATGCATGAGGTAGAAAAGTACATTAGAAGCATACCTGATTTTCCGGAACCGGGTATTATTTTCAGAGACGTTACAACAGTAATGAAGGATCCTAACGGGCTTAAGATAGCTATTGATTCCATGATAGATAAGGTAAAAGATCTGGATTTTGATGTGGTTGTAGGTTTAGAGGCCAGAGGCTTTGCTTTGGGTACACCTATTGCGTATGCTTTAAATAAAGGCTTTGTTTTGGTTAGAAAGAAAGGTAAACTGCCTTGTGAAACTATTTCAGAAGAATATAATTTGGAATATGGTACAGCTGAAATTGAAATTCACGTAGATGCCATTAAACCGGGACAGAGAGTTGTTATAACTGATGATTTGATTGCCACAGGCGGAACAGTAAAAGCAGCTATTGATTTAGTAGAAAGACTTGGTGGAGTTGTAGTTGGTTGCGTATTCCTTATGGAATTAGCAGGATTAAAAGGTAGAGAGAAATTAGAAGGATATAGAGTAGATTCAGTTGTAGCATATGAAGGGAAATAATATGAACAATGTAAAAATCGAAAATCACGGTGTAATTCCAAAAGAAGAAGAACAGGCAACCCCTGAGGAATTATACGGGAGACTTATAGACAAAATTAAACATTATCATCCGTCGGCAGATGAGTTGCATATGATAGAGAAGGCGTATAATTTTGCCAAAAATTTCCACGGTGACCAGAAACGTAAATCCGGAGAGCCTTATATCATACATCCTCTTCATACTGCCCTTATTTTGGCAGACCTGGAATTGGACAAGGAATCCATAATGGCAGGTCTTTTACATGATGTTATGGAAGATACATCTGCCACAAGGGAAATAATGATAAAGGAATTTGGTGAGGAAGTAACAGATTTAGTAGATGGAGTAACCAAACTTACCAGATTGGATTATGATACTGACAAGGTAGAGGAACAGGCTGAAAACTTAAGGAAAATGTTTCTTGCCATGGCAAAGGATATCAGAGTTATTTTAATAAAATTAGCTGATCGGCTTCACAATATGCGTACCTTGCAATATATGACACCGGAAAAGCAAAAAGAAAAATCAAGGGAGACAATGGATATTTATGCTCCAATCGCAGATAGACTTGGTATTTCTAAAATTAAAATAGAATTAGATGACCTTGCCTTAAGATATCTTGAACCTGAAAAATATAAGGAATTAGTTGAAGGTGTCCATGAAAGACTTGAGCATAGAGAAGAATTTATGAGTAATCTCATTGCTGAAGTTGCAGGATATATAGAAAAAGCAGGAATTAAGGCTACTATTGACGGACGTGTTAAGCATTATTTCAGTATTTACAAGAAAATGACAATGCAGCATAAAACATTAGACCAGATATACGATGTATTTGCTGTTAGAATTATTGTAGACAGCGTTATGGAATGTTATGGTGCATTAGGTATTATTCATGAGAAATATACACCGGTTCCGGGAAGATTTAAGGACTATATTGCCATGCCAAAGCAGAATATGTATCAGTCCTTACATACTACCCTTATCGGACCTAACGGACAGCCTTTTGAAATTCAGATTAGAACATACGAAATGCATAAAACCGCTGAATATGGTATCGCTGCTCACTGGAAATATAAAGAAAATATCACAGGTGAGGGAGATAATGAGGAACAGAAGATTAGCTGGTTAAGGCAGATTCTTGAATGGCAGAGAGATTTGTCAGATAACAAGGAATTTTTAAATTTACTTAAAGATGACCTTAATATGTTCTCAGAGAGAGTTTACTGTTTTACACCTAATGGAGATGTTAAAAATCTTCCAAACGGCTCTACGCCAATTGATTTTGCCTACAGTATTCATAGTGCCGTAGGAAACAAGATGGTAGGTGCCCGTGTTAACGGAAAAATGGTAAACATTGATTATAAAATACAAAACGGTGACCGTGTAGAAGTTGTAACCTCTAATAATTCCACGGGCCCTAGTATGGACTGGTTAAAAATTGTTAAAAGCACTCAGGCAAAGAACAAAATAAACCAGTGGTTTAAACAGCAAAATAAAGAGGAAAATATTGTTAAAGGTCGTGAACTTATAGAAAAGTATTGTAAGTCTAAAGGCATAGTAATGTCAGAAATATTTAAGCCTGAATATATGGATAAGGTAAGGCTTAAGTATAGCTACAAGGAGTGGGATTCACTAGTGGCATCTATAGGTCATGGAGGATTAAAGGAAGGTCAGATTGTAAACAAGCTTTTAGACGAATACAATAAAGACCATAAAATTGAAATTACAGATGAAGATGTTTTAAATGAAGCTAATGGAAACAAGCAGGGAACGAAACATAATTCATCAAAAAGCGGCATTATTGTTGAGGGAATGAATGATGTGGCTGTAAGATTTTCAAAATGCTGTAGTCCGGTTCCGGGAGATGAAATTGTGGGATTTGTCACCAGAGGAAGAGGTGTTTCTATACACAGAACCGATTGTGTAAATATTATAAATCTTCCGGATATTGAGCGAGGAAGGCTTATAGAGGCAAGCTGGGCTGCTGACGAATCAGAGCAGGATGGAAAGTATATGACGGAAATCGTTATATATGCCCATAACCGTGTGGGAATACTTACTGACCTGTCAAAGATATTTACAGAGAGAAATATTGACGTAAACAGTATTAACAGTAGAACAAGTAAGTCCGACATTGCCACTATTTCAATGACTTTTGCCATTCAGGGTACAGATGAATTAAATAGTCTTATTGCAAAAATAAGAACCATTGACAGTATAATTGACATTGAAAGAACAAGCAGTTAATAAAAGATTAGGAGATTTGATATGGCTAAGATAATGATTAGAAGTGTTACTGTAAGCGAGTGCTACACAAATTGCTATATTTGTATGAATAAGGATACAAAAGAGGGATTTATTGTGGATCCGGGAGATGACGAACTGAAAATATCAGTTAATGTAAGCAGACTGGAAATGATTCCAAAGGCAATATTGCTTACCCATGGACACTTTGATCATATCGGAGCCGTAAATCAGCTGAAGGAAAGATATAATATTCCTGTGATTGTAGGGGCAAAAGAGGAAAAAGTCCTTACAGACAGCAGAATGAATCTGTCGTCTATGTTTGGAGAACCTGTAAAAGTTAATGGAGATAAGTTTTTAGAAGATGGTGAAAACTTTCAGGTAGCGGGATTTGATATACAATATATTCTTACTCCTGGGCATACTCCGGGAAGCGGATGCTTTTATATTGAAGAGGAGCAGGTTTTATTTAGCGGAGATACCTTGTTTCAGGCAAGCAGAGGAAGAACGGATTTCCCGGGAGGAAGTGAATCTGATATAATTAAGTCCATTAAAAACAAACTTCTGGTTTTACCGGGAGAGACAGAGGTATATCCGGGACATATGAACATAACAAATATTGACAGCGAAAAGGTGTACTATTAATGATTGATATACAAATAGAACCGGCACAGTTTGAATATGACGTACAATCACTTGTACAGGCATTTTATACTGGTCATCCCTTTAAAATTAATGACAGGGTTGAAAATTCATACCGGAAAATATCTGTAAAATATGAAAAAAACAAGATATGTATTTCGGTGTGGAGTAAGGAAAAAGAGCCTGTAGAAGGTGAAATGTTTTGTGATTTTTCAGACAGAATAGAAACTAAGAATATATTAAAGAAATTGTTATATAAGCTGTTAAGTGCAGATACGAAAGAGAAACTTCCCTGGGGAACACTTACAGGGATAAGGCCATCTAAGATTCCGGAGATGATGCTGGAAGAAGACATTAGCCGGAAAGAAATTATGTCTTATATGAAAGAAACATATTTGATATCTGATGAGAAGTTAAATCTGGCAATAGATATAGCTGACAGAGAGCGACAGATTTTGTCAAAAATAAATTATAAACATGGATTTAGTTTGTATGTAGGGATACCCTTTTGTCCTACAACCTGTTTGTATTGCTCATTTACCTCATTTCCAATAGAAAAATACAGAAAAAAAGTTGATTTATACTTAGATGCAGTTATAAAGGAAATTAAATATCTTGGAATAAAGCTAAAAAACAGGGAACTAAATACGGTATATATCGGTGGAGGAACTCCCACTACCCTTGAACCAAATCAGTTAGACAGGCTTATAAATGCCTTGAAGGATAATTTTGATTTTTCCACGGTAGTTGAATTTACAGTGGAGGCAGGAAGACCTGACAGTATAACTGAAGATAAGATAATGGTTCTAAAAAAGCATGGAGTAAACAGAATATCCATAAACCCTCAAACCATGAATGAGAAAACATTGGAAATTATAGGTAGAAAGCATACTGTTTCTCAGGTAAAAGAAGCATTTGCCATTGCAAGAAAATGCGGTATGGATAACATCAATATGGATTTTATTGTGGGACTGCCGGGAGAAAACGCCCAAATGGTAAAATACTCCATGGAAGAAGCTCTTAAACTAAATCCTGACGGAATTACAGTTCATTCTCTTGCTTTAAAAAGGGCTTCAAGACTTAATGTGGAAAAGGACAGATATTCCGACATGACCATGGAAAACAGTAGCAGGTTAATGAAAATAACGGAAGAATATGCCGGAAAAATGGAAATGGTTCCATATTATATGTACAGACAGAAAAATATGGTTGGTAATCAGGAAAATGTAGGTTATTCTAAGGTTGGAAAGGAAGGAATTTACAACATTTTAATGATGGGTGATTATCAGAATGTGTGGGCTGCCGGTGCAGGAGCGGTAACTAAATTGCTGTCTAAAGACAGAAAAGAAGGAAAAAGAATTGATACATTGAAAAATGTAGATTTATATATAGATAGAATTGATGAAATGATTGAAAGAAAAAAGGTTGTTAAATTGGATTAATAATAGTAAAATTGTATGGTTGGAAAAAACATTAAAAGGAGTGGTAAAATGGCTTTAAGTAAGAAACCCGTTACAGGAATGAAAGATATTCTTCCTGAAGAAATGAAAATTAGAAATTATGTACAGAATGTAATTAAGGATACATATAAAGCTTTTGGTTTTACACAAATTGAAACACCTTGTGTTGAGAATATTTCAAATCTCACAAGCAAGCAGGGTGGTGAAAACGAGAAACTTATATTTAAGATTTTAAAAAGAGGAGAAAAATTAAATCTTGAAACAGCTAAGGAAGAGATGGATTTAGTTGATAATGGATTAAGATATGATTTAACAGTACCTCTTGTAAGATATTATTCAAAAAATGCTAATGATTTGCCATCACCCTTTAAGGCACTTCAAATGGGAAATGTCTGGAGAGCAGACAGACCTCAAAGGGGAAGATATCGTCAGTTTATGCAGTGCGATATTGATATATTAGGTGATCCAAGCAATCTGGCTGAAATAGAACTTATTCTTGCAACAACAACAACTCTTGGAAAGTTGGGATTTAAAAATTTCCAAATCAGAATAAATGAAAGAAGAATATTAAAGGCTATGGCTGCGTATAGTGGTTTCCCGGAGGAATCTTATGACAGCGTATTCATTATTCTTGATAAAATGGACAAAATCGGTCTTGAAGGTGTAAAAGAAGAATTAATTAAATATGAATTTTCACCGGAGGCTGTAGAAAAATATACAGATTTATTTAAGGAACTCGAAGGACAAAAAGACCCTATAGCTTATCTTGCAGAAAAACTGGGAGATTATATGGGAGATGACGTAAAAGAATGGATGAATGAAATTATTGAAAGTGTAAGAGCAACAAAGTCTTCTGATTTTGAGATTGTGTTTGATCCTACTTTGGTACGTGGAATGTCCTATTATACAGGAACAATTTTTGAAATTGCCATTCCCGAGTTTGGAGGAAGCTGTGGAGGTGGCGGACGCTATGACAAGATGGTTGGTAAATTTACAGGTCACGATGTTCCGGCATGCGGTTTTTCAATTGGGTTTGAAAGAATTGTTTTATTACTTATGGAACAGGGATTTAAGATTCCGGAAGACTATGATAAGGTTGTTTATCTTATAGAAAAAGGCGTAAGCGGCGATGCACTTTGTGATGTTATTGCTAATGCCCAGGAAGAAAGAAAGAGTGGTAAGCAGGTTCTCGTAACAAGAATGAACAAGAATAAAAAGTTCCAGAAAGAGCAGCTTATGGCTCAGGGATATAATGAATTTAAAGAATTTTATAAAAATCCACTTAAATAGTGAGGAGGAGTATACAATATGGCAGAATCAATGCAGGGACTTCACAGAAGTCACAGATGTACAGAAGTCAGCAACCAAAATATTGGTGAAAAAGTAACTGTTATGGGCTGGGTTCAGAAGAGAAGAAATTTAGGCAGTCTTATATTTATAGATTTAAGAGACCGCTCAGGTTTGTTACAGTTAGTTTTTAACGAAAATGACGGTGAAGTTTTTGAAAAGGCAAAAGAACTAAGAAGTGAATATGTTATTGCGGCAGAAGGCACAGTTAGAAAGCGTGATGGCGCAATAAATCAGACAATGGCTACAGGTGACATTGAAGTTACAGTTGACACATTGCGTATTTTATCTGAGGCAGATACACCTCCATTCCCGGTAGAAGAGGATTCAAATACAAGAGAGGAATTAAGACTTAAATACAGATATTTGGATTTAAGAAAGCCTCATTTACAGAGAAATCTTAAGCTAAGAAGTGATGTAACTACATGTATAAGAAAATTTATGGCAAATGAAGGCTTTATTGAAATTGAGACACCTACATTATGTAAGAGTACACCGGAAGGCGCAAGAGATTATCTTGTCCCAAGCCGTATTCATCCCGGAGCATTTTATGCATTGCCACAGTCTCCACAGCTGTATAAACAGCTTTTAATGTGTTCAGGATTTGACAGATATATTCAGATTGCAAGATGCTACAGAGATGAGGATTTAAGAGCAGACAGACAGCCGGAGTTTACACAGGTTGACATGGAACTTTCATTTGTGGATATTGACGATGTTATTGATGTAAACGAAAGATTGTTGCAGGCTTTGTTTAAGGAAATACTTGACGTTGACGTTCAGCTTCCTATTCCAAGAATGACATGGCAGGAGGCAATGGACAGATATGGTTCAGATAAACCTGATACACGTTTTGGAATGGAAATCGTAAACGTTACTGACGTAGTAAAAGATTGTGGTTTTGGAGTATTTACCGGAGCTATAGAAAACGGTGGTACGGTTAGAGGTTTAAATGTTAAAGGTCAGGGAGCAATGCCTAGAAAGAAAATAGACAAGCTTGTTGATATGGCAAAAGGAAATGGTGCTAAAGGTTTGGCATATCTTTGCATTAATGAAGATGGCACTTATAAGTCATCCTTTGCAAAGTTTATGACAGAAGAAGAGTTAGACAATCTTGTTAAAGCCATGGATGGTGAAAGAGGTGATCTGCTGTTATTTGCCGCTGATAAAAATAAGGTTGTATGGAATGTTTTAGGAGCACTTAGATTAGAGTTAGGTGAACAGTTAGAACTTATAGATAAGAACAAATTTAACTTCTTATGGGTTGTTGAATTTCCACAGTTTGAGTGGTCTGATGAGCAAAACAGATTTTTAGCAATGCATCATCCGTTTACAATGCCTATGGAAGAAGATATTAAGTATATTGACAGCAACGAATTAGGAAAAGTCCGTGCTAAAGCATATGATATTGTATTAAATGGTTCAGAAATAGGTGGCGGAAGTGTGAGAATACATCAGGCTGACATTCAGGAAAAGATGTTTGAAGCATTAGGTTTCACACCTGAGGCTGCCCATGAACAGTTTGGTTTCTTATTAGATGCTTTCAAGTATGGCGTTCCTCCACACGCAGGACTTGCATACGGACTTGACAGATTGGTTATGCATATGTCAGGTGAGGATAATATCCGTGAGGTAATTGCATTCCCTAAGGTAAAGGATGCATCATGTCTTATGACTGCCGCACCGGGGGAAGTTGACGACAAACAGTTAGAAGAACTGGACATTGCAATTATTAAAAAATAAATATATATATATATAATAAATTATAAAAGCATACATTGTCTTGGAATTTGTACATTCCGGGGCGGTGTATGCTTTTTTGCAGAACATAGAAATGGTAATACATAGTAAAGTTTACACCCTTTGGAATAGTAAGATTTCCCTTTATAACGTACTTTCCGGTTGGTACATATAAGGTACCTCCGCCTAAATCGCCAAGCCTATTAAGTAATTTCTGGAAAATATTAGTGTTATCAGTAACGCCGTCGCTTACTGCAGGCAGGACAAACAATGCCATTGTAAGCGAGAGAAATAGTGCTTTGAATGTTGACTTCATTGCATCCCCCCCTCATAAAATATAATAAAATACTGCTGTATAATGAAAAAAACATCACATTATACAACACAGCAATATGATTATAAAAAGTTTTGTAAAAGTTACAATGTTAAAATACAAATGCCTAAAGTTTTTTTGTGTGATTTACATAAATTTTATTCTCCTTAATTCATCCTGAAGCTTTCCAACATAATTGCTTAGTTGTTCACACTGTCTGGAAAGCTGTTTTTTTGTAAATTTAAGATTAGATATTTCCATGTTTTTTTCATAAATCTTCTTTTGACATTTAATTAGTTCACTGCTTTTTTCTGATAATGAATCTTTTAATTGTTCAATGGTTTCGTTAGCAGCTAAATTCACATTGTCAGGTCCGTTTTTTGTAATTGTTGTAATGGTTCCGTTTTTACTTAAGTAGTAGCAGTCATTTTGCAAAATGATATAGGTTTTCCTGTTAGAGCTTACCACATCGAAGTCATTATAATTTTTAATGTTACGCTTAATGAGACATGTATGGTTTGGTGCAGAGCAAAGCAGATAATAAACATCACAGAAATTGCTATGGTTATTGTGAGTACAATAAAATATGTAAAGTTCATTTTCGCACATTATAGGTGAAACATTTACAATAGTACGCCCGTTTTTGCTGTCTTCTAAAGGAATGGATAAAAACTCCATAAAACGATTCCCCGACAAGGTTGCAGTTTTTATTTTATTGTCGGTGGATATATAGAAGGCGTATTTTTTATTACCATCATAAATTCTAAAGTCATCTTTTACGTCATTAAAAATAATCCCCTCAGGGTGGATATGTCCTCTAATTGCCGTATACATATATACGTTATGTCCGTTGTGGTAAAGTATAGCCGGCTGACCGTTGTCAAATGCAAGAATTTTGTACATAGTATCCTCCTTTAGTTTTACCTTAATAAATATTATTTTTCGGGTTAAAATAGAACAAAATTAAAAAATTAGTTTAAAAATATAGAAGGTTATGGTAAAGTAATAAGGGAAAAAATCGGCTTAAGTGTCGTTTGATTATAAATATATGGAGGTTTTATTATGTTTTCATTTGATGAAATTAAAAATGCAGATGCAGAAGTTGCTAAAGCAATGGAAGATGAACTTGGAAGACAGCGTTCACATCTTGAACTTATTGCTTCTGAAAATCTTGTAAGCAAAGGTGTAATGGCAGCTATGGGAAGCCACCTTACAAACAAATATGCAGAAGGATATCCGGGAAAGAGATATTACGGCGGATGTGAATACGTTGATGTAGTGGAAGAATTGGCAAGAGAAAGAGCTAAGAAATTATTTGGATGTACATACGCCAATGTTCAGCCTCATTCAGGTGCACAGGCAAATATGGCTGTATTTTTCGCATTGGTAAAACCGGGAGAAAGGGTTATGGGTATGAGTCTTGATGCCGGCGGACACCTTACCCATGGTTCACCTGTAAATATGTCAGGAACATATTTTGACGTAGTATCATACGGCGTAGATGAGAATGGATTTATAGATTACGACGAAGTAAGAAGAATAGCACTTGAGGCTAAGCCAAAGCTTATTGTGGCAGGTGCAAGTGCTTATCCAAGAAAGATAGATTTCAAGAAATTCAGAGAGATTGCAGATGAAGTGGGAGCATATTTAATGGTAGATATGGCACACATTGCAGGTCTTGTGGCAGGTGGTCAGCATATGAGCCCTATTCCTTATGCGCATGTTACTACAACAACTACCCATAAGACATTAAGAGGACCTAGAGGCGGACTTATTCTCTCAAGTGAAGAGTTTGCTTTAGAACATAAATTAAACAAAGCAGTATTCCCTGGTATTCAGGGTGGACCTTTGATGCATGTTATAGCTGCAAAGGCAGTTTGCCTTAAGGAAGCATTATCTCCTGAATTTAAGGTATATGCAAAGAATATTGTAGATAATGCCCAGGCATTGGCAAAAGGTCTTACTGACAGAGGTTTTGACCTTGTATCAGGTGGTACCGATAACCACTTAATGTTAGTTGACTTAAGAAGCAAGAATATTACAGGTAAAGAATTTGAAATAGCTCTTGATGCCGCAAACATTACATGTAACAAAAATGCCATTCCGAATGACCCTCAGAAGCCGGGTATTACCAGTGGTGTCAGAATTGGAACACCTGCTGTAACTACAAGAGGTTTAAATACAGAGGATATGGATGTTATTGCAGAATGTATGGCTGATATTGCAAGTGATTTAACAGGTAATTGCGAAAAGGTTAAGGCAAAGGTTAAGACATTAACAGACAAGCATCCGTTATATGAATAAGATTCATATTTTTGGAAATAATTACACATATGAAGAGTGTAATTAACAGAGATTTTATAAAATGTGGAATAACAGGCTGGTGTATTGAGGTACTCTTTACATCAGCCTCTTGTTTTAAAGAAAAAAATTATAAGCTTATAGGAAAGACATCCATATGGATGTTTCCAATATATGGTATGGCATCAGTGATTAAGCCAATTAGTAAAAAACTTAAAGCTTATAATAAACCAATGGTGGAAAGGGGAGCAGTTTATACAGCAGGAATATTTCTGGTGGAATTTGTGTCAGGAAGCCTGTTAAAGAAAAGTAACAATTGTCCGTGGGATTATAGTAGTGCGAAATATAATATAAAAGGAGTTGTTCGGTTAGACTATGCTCCGTTATGGTTTGTAATGGGGCTGATATATGAAAAAATCCTTAGCAAAGATTAGGTTTTGCTAAGGATTTCTAGTATAAATAGTTTTTATTTGTAAAAATCTATTATTTTATCTAACTTAGAAGTCATTCCCGTAAAAAGCATATCTACAAGAGTAACGGCAACCATTGATTCCACCACAACCACTGCACGGGGAACAATAATCGGGTCATGACGGCCTTTTATGTTAATATCAATGTTTTCACCGGATTTATTAATGGTTTGTTGCGTTCTTGCGATAGATGGTGTAGGTTTAACTGCTGCACGTACCACAATAGAAGAGCCATCACTCATTCCACCTAAAATTCCACCGGCATGATTAGATGTCTTGGAAATAACACCGTTTTCAATGCTGAATCCATCATTATCCGTTGAGCCTGACATTTTGGCAACTTCAAAACCGTCACCTATTTCAATGCCTTTAATGGCACCGATGGACATAATGGCTTTGGAAATATTAGCATCAAGCTTGTCAAATACAGGTTCGCCAATTCCCGCTGGCATATTGTTTACAATACATTCAATTATTCCACCACATGAATCCATTTCAGCCATTTTTTCGCCCAAAATTTTTTCAGCTGCTTTTGCAGCATCTGAATCAGGCATATAAACAGGATTTTTCTCAATTTCATCTTTGTTAAATTTTTTGTAATCTATTTCAACATTGCCAATACTCTTAGAATATGTAAGCATCTCAATGCCAAGCTTCTCAAGAATTTTTGAGGCAATGGCACCGGCAGCAACACGTCCGATGGTTTCGCGGCCGGAGGAACGTCCACCACCACGATAATCCCTAAATCCGTACTTTGCATCAAATGTATAATCTGCATGTCCCGGTCTGTAATATGAAGCAATATCACTATAATCCGCAGAATGATGGTCTTTATTTTTTACAATCATTGAAATAGGTGTACCGGTTGTTTTTCCTTCAAATACACCTGAAAGTATTTCAACCTTATCATCTTCTTTTCGCTGGGTTGTATATTTTGACTGACCGGGTTTTCTTCTATTTAAAAACTTCTGTATGTCATCTTCGTTTAATTCAAGTCCCGCAGGGCATCCATCTACAACAACACCTAATGCCTTGCCGTGGGATTCACCCCATGTTGTAATTTTGAAAATATTTCCGTATGTTGAACCAGCCATATAGCAAGTCTCCTTTCCGTAAAATCGCCTATAACAGTATAACAATATCCTCAAACAGGTGTCAACTTAATGTTTGACCGGAAAATACATTTTGGGTTTGTTTACATATTGAAAATATATCAAAATAATGTTATAAAATATAAATGTACGCATTTTTGAGTATAATATAATAAAGCAGGTATAATATGTTTAAAGTTCTAGCAAAAGATGGGGCAGCAAAGTACGGTAGGTTTGAAACGGTGCATGGCACTATTGAAACTCCTGTATTTATGAACGTAGGTACGGCAGGAGCCATAAAAGGTGCAGTAGCTGCAGAAGATTTAAAGGAAATAAAGACACAGGTGGAATTATCTAACACTTATCACCTTCATGTAAGACCGGGAGATAAGATAGTTAAGCAGCTTGGGGGCTTACACAGGTTTATGAATTGGGATAAGCCCATACTTACAGACTCAGGTGGATTTCAGGTTTTTTCTCTGGCTGGTCTTAGAAAAATAAAAGAAGAAGGAGTTTATTTTAACTCTCATGTAGATGGAAGAAAGATTTTTATGGGTCCGGAAGAAAGTATGCAGATTCAGTCAAATCTTGCATCAACCATAGCCATGGCATTTGATGAATGTCCTTCCAGTGTGGCTTCAAGAGACTATATTGAAAATTCAGTTGCACGAACCGCAAGATGGCTTAAAAGATGCAGAAAGGAAATGAATCGTTTAAACGGTCTTGAGGATACAATAAACAAAAATCAGATGCTTTTTGGAATCAACCAAGGGGGGATATATGATGATGTCCGTATTGAGCATGCAAAAGCCATCTCTGATATTGATTTAGATGGTTATGCCATAGGCGGTCTGGCAGTTGGGGAAAGTCACGCGGAAATGTACCGTATTATTGAAAAGGTAGTTCCATATCTTCCGGGAGACAAGCCGGTTTATCTTATGGGTGTAGGAACACCGGCTAATATATTAGAGGCAGTTGAGAGGGGAGTTGACTTTTTCGATTGTGTATATCCTTCAAGAAACGGAAGACATGGTCATGTTTATACTAATGCAGGAAAGCTCAATTTGTTTAATGCAAAGTATGAGACTGATGACAGACCGATAGAGGAAGGATGTCAGTGTCCGGCATGTAAATATCATACAAGAGCATATATCAGACATTTACTTAAAGCTAAAGAAATGTTGGGAATGCGTTTGTGTGTATTGCATAATTTATATTTTTATAATACAATGATGGAGGAAATCAGAGAGGCTATAAAAGCCGGAAGATACAGTGAGTATAAAAATAATAAACTGGAAGGTTTTAAAGAAAACGACAAGAATTAGGAGGTAGGTTTTATGCCAGTTTTAGTAGCAGCAGGTTCAGGCTCAAGTCAGGGAATACTTATAATGATTGCATATGTTGTAATTATTATTGGATTTATGTATTTTATCGCTATCAGACCACAGAAGAAACAGGAAAAAAAGCAGAAAGCTTTAATGGATAGTGTTGAAATCGGTGATAGTGTTTTAACCACAAGCGGATTCTACGGAATGATTATTGATGTTCAGGAAGAAACAGTTATTGTTGAGTTTGGTGGAAACAAAAACTGCAGAATACCAATGCAGAAGGCAGCAATAGTTGACGTGGAAAAAGCAGAAGCATAATATTTTAAACATGCGGGTTATAATCTAGGTTTTTAGATTTGATATTGGAAGGAATATCTGGAATCAGGGTTTCAGATGTTCCTTCTTTTTATAGTTATATATTTACGGCAAAACTTAACTAAAATATACGATTTTTTCACAGTAAAAATAATCAATAAAACTGATTAAGATATATGTGTTGAAAAATGAGTTTATTTGGGTTATAATTTATGAGTTAATGTGGATTTTTATAATTAGAAATTAAATACAGTGATTATACATAGAAATTAATTATATCCACTAGAAACTATAAGGAAAAGAGGAAGCATAATGAATTTTAATGTTGCAGTAATTCCAGGAGATGGAATCGGACCGGAAATTGTTACAGAAGCACAGAAGGTTCTTAATGCTGTCGGGGAAAAGTTTGGACATAGTTTCCGATACACGGAAGTTGATATGGGTGGCATATCTATAGACAAATATGGTGTCCCTCTTACAGAGGATGCACTTGAGACAGCAAAGAAAAGTGATGCGGTATTGTTAGGTGCCGTGGGTGGAGTCGTCGGTAAGTACAGTTGGTATGAACTACCACCTAATTTAAGACCGGAGGCAGGACTTCTTGCAATTAGAAAAGGTTTGAATCTTTTTGCTAATTTAAGACCGGCTTATCTTTACAAAGAATTGAAGGGTGCATGTCCGTTAAAGGAAGAAGTGGCAGATGCAGGCTTTGATATGATTATTGTAAGAGAGCTTACAGGCGGACTTTATTTTGGCGAAAGAAAAACAGAGGAAGTTGATGGGGTTCTTACGGCAACAGATACTTTGACATATAACGAAAATGAAATAAGAAGAATTGCTAAAAAAGCTTTTGACATTGCAATGAAGAGAAGAAAGAATGTCATAAGCGTTGATAAATCTAATGTATTGGACAGTTCAAGATTGTGGGACAAAATTGTAAACGAAGTGGCAAAGGATTATCCTGAAGTTACTCTTACCCATATGTTGGTAGATAACTGTGCAATGCAGCTGGTAAAAAATCCGGCACAGTTTGATGTGGTAGTTACTGAAAATATGTTTGGTGACATTTTATCAGATGAGGCAAGTATGATAACAGGTTCCATAGGAATGTTATCATCAGCAAGTCTTAGAGAGGATAAGTTCGGACTTTACGAACCAAGTCATGGAGCAGCACCGGATATAGCAGGACAGAATAAGGCAAATCCTATAGCTACAGTTCTTTCAGCAGCTATGATGCTTAGATATTCTTTTGATTTGGATGAGGAAGCTGATGCAGTGGAAAAGGCAGTGGAAAAGGTTCTTGAAGATAATATCAGAACAATTGATATTATGTCAGATGGCATGACACTGGTAGGATGTAAGGAAATGGGCAATGAAATCATAAAGAGAATATAAATTTCAGGAGGTTTATTATGAAGAGTGATTCAGTAAAAAAAGGAATACAGCAGGCACCACATAGGTCATTGTTTAATGCTCTCGGTATGACAGAGGAAGAGCTTTCAAGACCTTTGGTTGGTATTGTTTGTTCATATAATGAAATTGTTCCGGGACATATGAATCTGGACAAAATAGCACAGGCAGTTAAAATGGGAGTTGCCATGGCAGGTGGTACTCCAATTATGTTCCCGGCTATTGCTGTTTGCGATGGTATTGCTATGGGACACCCTGGTATGAAATTCTCCTTGGCTAGCCGTGAATTAATTGCTGATTCTATCGAAGCTGTAGCAACAGCTCATGCTTTTGATGGTTTGGTACTTATTCCAAACTGCGATAAAATCGTTCCTGGTATGCTC
>NZ_CAKVZL010000009.1:0-40781 GCF_934835595.1 Eubacterium sp. AF15-50 | reverse complement strand
ATGTATTATGTGCCTGTATAGGTGCAGTTCTTGCCATTAACGGAATAGCAGGATTTACCATGACTCCCGGAAAACTCATTACCTTTTTAACATATAATAAGCAGTTTGCCCAGCCAATTAATCAGATAACAATGCAGATGAACAGTATTGTTATGGCATTAGCAGGAGCTGACAGAATCTTTAAACTATTAGCCGAAAAGCCTGAAACTGACGAAGGTTATGTTACATTGGTACGTTCAAAATATGAAAAAGGTGAAATTGTAGAATGTAGCGAAAGAACAGGAACCTGGGCATGGAAGCATTATCATAAAGAAGACGGCACCACAACTTATGTTCCTATGAAAGGTGAAATTGTTTTTGACGGTGTTGATTTTGGCTACAATGATGACAAAATTGTTCTTCATGATGTAAAGCTTTATGCTAATCCGGGACAGAAGCTTGCCTTTGTTGGTTCTACCGGCGCCGGCAAAACAACCATAACTAATTTAATTAACAGATTTTATGATATTCAGGATGGTAAAATCAGATATGACGGAATTAACATAAACAAAATTAAAAAGGCAGATTTAAGACGCTCTCTTGGAATTGTACTTCAGGATACTCATTTATTCTCTGCCACAGTTATGGAAAATATCCGTTATGGTAATCTAGATGCTACAGATGAAGAAGTAATTGCGGCAGCAAAGCTTGCCAATGCTGACAACTTCATTAGAAGACTTCCTGATGGATATAACACAATGCTAATAGGAGATGGTGGTAATTTATCTCAGGGACAGCGTCAGTTGTTAGCCATAGCCAGAGCAGCAGTTGCTAATCCACCGGCATTAATTCTTGACGAGGCTACGTCCTCCATAGATACAAGAACAGAACGTATAGTTCAGGAAGGAATGGATGCATTAATGAAAGGAAGAACTACCTTTGTTATTGCCCATAGATTATCAACCATCAAAAACAGCGACTGTATTATGGTTCTTGAAAACGGAAGAATTATTGAGAGAGGAAACCATGATGAATTAATGGCACAAAAGGGAACCTATTATCGTCTCCAAACAGGAAGCAGTCAAAGTTAAAAGTTTTATTTTAATACTTTGCGGCATATATTAGTAAAAAATATATGCCGCTTATTTTATGAAGAAAACTTATTGTATCTTTTTAATTTTAGTTTTATCTGTTTTAAATAATTATATATTTTCAGAGATTTTTTCCGCTTACTATGATATTACCGTAAATATTGTAGAATCTGAAAAATTCAGAAATAATAACATTTCAGAAAAAGCTATTACAAATGCTGCTGAAATCGCATCTAATGAGAAATGCACCTTGTCAGATATTCTTACACCCCTTTACGTTTTTAATAACTGCTCCATAAGTAATTTTAGCGAAACCTACAAAGATATTAAAAATATGAAAAAGCAATTTGTCTTTTCACATCCTTACGAATATAAGGAATGCAGTAAAGCCTTAGCTGCAATATATAATGACATTAAGTTTTTTCCTGTTTTAAAAAGCAATTCTTCTGACTACTGGGTTTCATATGATAATTCCTATGGTGCGGACAGAAATTATAATGGCAAATACAAACATGAAGGTATTGATATTATGGCTGAAAATAATGTTAGCGGATACTACCCGGTAATTAGCGTTACTGATGGAGTTGTGGAAAACATGGGTTGGCTTGAAAAGGGAGGATACCGGGTTGGCATAAGAAGTAATTCCTCCGGTTATTTTTATTATGCCCATTTAAGCAGCTACGCAGGGATAAAAAAGGGAGATAAAATTAAAGCCGGAACATTGCTGGGATATATGGGAGATACCGGTTACGGAAAAGTAGAAGGAACTTCCGGGAATTTTGCCGTTCATCTTCATTTTGGAATATATATTGCCACCAAAAATTATTCAGAGCTTAGTGTTAATCCCTATACGGTTTTAAAATACCTTGAGGCTAAAACCCTTGCTGCCGATTATTAACTCTTGTAATAACAACTTTAAAAGTGTAAAATATATAAGAATATTGACTAGAAAGAAGGTACAAAATTATGAATAAAATAAGTACAAACAAAGCTCCGGCAGCTATCGGACCATACTCACAGGCAGTTAAATCAGGAAATCTTTTATTTACATCAGGACAGATTGCCCTTGACCCTGCAACAGGTGAAATCGTAGGTGCAACCATTACCGAGCAGACAGAACAGGTAATGAAGAATTTAGGAGCAATTCTTGAAGAAGCAGGTGTTACATACGAAAATGCCGTAAAAACAGTTTGTTTTTTAGCTGATATGAATGACTTTGCTACATTTAATGAAATCTACGGAAAATATTTTACAGGAAAACCTGCAAGAAGCTGTGTGGCAGTTAAAACCCTTCCAAAGAATGTATTGTGTGAAGTAGAAGTAATTGCAGAAATTTAAAAATTAGGAGTACAATATGACAAAGGATTATATGTTTAACAATAACTTAGAAATATCGTCTTTTAACGGAGAAGGCTACCTTCCCCTTATTGATTTTGAAAGCTGGCGTGTTGCTGAGCTTAGATATTGTGAAGAATTAGAAGTGGATAAACTAAAGGATATGCAAAAGCATAATGAATCTGACGAAGTGTTTATCTTACTAAATGGAGATTTTACTTTGTTTTTAGGTGGACAAGGTTCTGAAATCGGTAAAATAGAAGCCATAAAACTTGAGCCCTTAAAGCTTTACAATGTAAAAAAAGGTACATTTCACACCCACACCCCTGAAAAAAACTGTACTGTTCTTATTGTTGAAAATAGGAATACCTGCGATGATAATTCGCCAAAGGTCAAACTTACCAAAGAACAGAAAAAAGTTATTGAAACTCTTTACAGGGATTTAAATTAATTTTGCGAGGTTTTTAATGAGATTAGACAAATACCTTACAAATCAGGGAATCGGTTCAAGAAGTCAGGTTAAGGAATTGATAAAATCAAAAAAAGTATTTGTGAATAATGTTTTGGAAAATAAACCTGAAAGACATATTGACGAAAATAATGATATAGTTTCCCTTGACGGAGTAAATTTAGAATATAACAAATTTTACTATTATATGTTAAACAAACCTCCGGGAGTCCTTACGGCAGTAAAGGATAATAATTACAAAACCGTTATGGATATTATGGATGTAACTCCTAAAGAAGGACTTTTCCCGGTTGGTCGTTTAGATAAGGATACCGAAGGGTTGTTACTAATTACTAATGACGGTGAATTATCCCACAATCTGTTATCTCCCAAAAAACATGTAAATAAAACATATTACGTGGAATTAAACGGGGAATTAATAGACAGTGATATAGATTTGTTTGCTAAAGGACTGGATATTGGTGAAAAAAATATTACTAAACCTGCTAAGTTAGAGATTCTTTCTGGTAGAAACAGGGCATATATAACCATAACTGAAGGAAAATATCATCAGGTTAAGCGAATGTTTCAGGCAATTGGTCTTACAGTTACATTCCTAAAAAGAATTTCCATGGGTTCTCTTATATTGGATAAAAACTTAAAGTCCGGAGGATACAGGAAACTAACTGAAGAAGAAATTAGCAACTTAAAATCAAACTAAAACAATAGGTAAGAATGTATGCAGGAAATTATTATTGGCAAAAATGAAGTCGGACAGCGATTTGATAAGTTTCTTTTTAAATTTTTCAAAGAAGCACCGGGAAGTTTCATTTATAAAATGCTTCGTAAAAAAAATATAGTTTTAAATAACAAAAAAGCTAATGGTAAAGAGAAATTAAATATTAACGACAGTGTGAAAATCTATATGACAGATGACACCATTGATAAGTTTACAGGGAAAGGAAACAGCAGTGTTTTAACTCTTCCCCATTTTTCATTAGATGTTGTATATGAAGATGAAAATATTATCATTGTAAATAAGCCATCAGGAATTTTAAGCCAAAAAGCCCAAAAAGACGACATTTCAATTAATGAATATATTATTTCGTACCTTGTTGAAACTAAAAGTCTGTCGGCTACCCAACTAAAGACCTTTAAACCGGGAGTCTGTAACCGTCTTGACCGCAATACCAGCGGATTAATTATAGCCGGAAAATCTTTAATCGGGCTACAGACAATGTCTGAAATTATAAAAAAACGTTCCATGGACAAGTTTTATTTAACACTGGTTTCAGGTTACCTTGATAAAACCACAACTATAAAGGGTTATTTAAAAAAAGACAAAAAAACTAACAAGGTTACTATTTCAAACAAAGAAACACCTGATGGAAAGTATATTGAAACAAAGTATGAGCCTATTGGTTTTGGAGAAAACCTTACATTATTAAAAGTAAAACTTGTAACAGGACGCGCCCACCAGATACGTGCCCATTTATCTTCAATTGGTCACGGAATCATTGGTGATTACAAATATGGAAATAAAAAAATTAATGATATATACAAAGAAAAATACGGATTAAAGGATCAGCTTCTACATTCATGGATAATGAGTTTTCCCGAAATCAAAGGAGCTTTATGTGATTTATCCCAGCAAACGATAAAGGCAGCTGTTCCTGAAATTTTCAAAAAAATAATTGATGAAAATATTCAAACACCAACGGAGGTTTAAATGGGAACATGGTCGTCAAGAGGGCTTCGTGGCTCAACCCTTGAAGATATGATAAATATGACAAATGAACACTACAGACAGCAGAAGCTTGCATTAATTCAGAAAATTCCCACACCCATTACTCCTGTTGAAATTGACCAAAGCACAAGGCATATTACATTGGCATATTTTGAGAAGCAAAGTACCGTTGATTACATAGGAGCCGTACAGGGAATACCTGTTTGTTTTGATGCAAAGGAATGTGCCGTTAAAACCTTTCCTATAATGAACATTCATGAACATCAGGTTAAATTCATGGAAGATTTTGAAAAACAGGGTGGAATTTCCTTTATTCTGTTATTTTTTAGTAGTTTAAATGAAACTTACTATATACCCTTTAAAGATATCAAATTTTTCTATGAAAGAAGCTTAAACGGTGGCAGGAAAAGTTTTACATATGATGAAATAGATAAAAATTACAAAATTAATTCCACATCAGGAGCTGTTGTTCATTATCTTGAAGGAATAAAAAGAGATTTACAAAACAGATAATCCAAATATTGACAAGAAATGTAAATTAGTGTAATATAATTTCATTCTGGTAATAAGGTAGTGAATTACTACTTTAATTCGTTAAAGCGATTGACTAAATATTTTAGGAGGTACTATGGAAAAGGTATTATTACATACACCGGTGGGAGTCAGGGACATTTACAGTAAGGAATGTGCCATAAAAATGACAGTTGAAAACAAAATAAACAATTTATTTAATTTATATGGATTTCATAATATTCAAACACCAACCTTTGAATTTTTTGATATATTTAGTAAGGAGAGAGGATCTGTTGCCTCTAAAAATATGTACAAGTTTTTTGACAGGGAAGGAAACACTCTTGTATTAAGACCTGACGTTACTCCTTCCATTGCAAGACTTGCAGCAAAGTATTATATGGATGTTAATGTTCCAATTAAATTGTGCTACAATGCCAACACATACATTAACAATTCCGAACTTCAGGGAAAGTTAAAAGAAATTACACAGCTTGGCTGTGAGCTGATAAATGATGATTCCGTAGAGGCGGATGCAGAAATGATTGCCTTAGTTGTGGAATCCTTAAAAGCCGCTGGATTAGAGGAGTTTTTAGTTGAAATCGGTCATGTGGATTTCTATAACGGAATACTTCAGGACTGTGGTTTGGATGCAGAAACGGAAAATGAAATTAATAACTACATTCAAAACAAAAATGATTTTGGTGTTGAAGAAATTTTAAACCGTGAGGGTGTAACAGGTGAAGCAAAGGAAGCAATGCTTAAATTACCGGAGCTGTTTGGTTCTGTGGAAGTATTAGATAAGGCACAGCAGCTCACTTCAAATAAAACTGCTTTAGATGCCATTAAGCGTCTTAAATCCCTTTATTCTATTTTAGAAGATTATGGGGTATCAAAATATATAAGCTTTGATTTAGGTACATCCAGCAATTACGGATACTATACCGGAATTATTTTTAAAGGATATACCTATGGAACCGGCGACAAAATCGTTGCAGGAGGCCGATATGACAAATTACTGTCACAGTTTGGAAAAAATGCAGCTTCCATTGGTTTTGCCATTTATATGGACCAGATAATGGTAGCCTTAAATGCCAAATCATATACCGGAAAAACCGATTATGAATATCAGGTTATTATATATGAACCGGCATTTAGAAAATCTGCACTATCTTTAGCAGAGGTTTTAAGAAATAACGGCATAAAAACAGAGCTTATTCCAAAAAAGCCGGATATTGCCATTGAGGAATACGTTAATTTCAAGAAAGAGGACGGTGCATCAAAGATTACATATGTTTCTAATGATGGTGCCGTGGAATTGTAGGTGACAACATGAGATATTTAACATTTGCATTAGCTAAAGGACGTCTGGCAAAAACAGCCATGAAAATGTTTGAAGATATTGGGATTGAATGTGAGGAGATGAAAGATGAAAAAACACGAAAGCTTATTTTTGTAAATGAAGATTTAAAGCTTCGCTTTTTCCTTGCCAAGGCAAGTGATGTTCCAACTTATGTGGAATACGGTGCTGCCGATATTGGAATTGTAGGAAAAGACACAATTTTAGAAGAAGACAGAAAATTATATGAAGTACTTGATTTAGGATTTGGAAAGTGCCGCATGTGTGTATGTGGTCCTAAATCTGCCAGGGAGCTTTTAAAAGACCACGAAATGATACGTGTGGCTTCAAAGTATCCCAAAATTGCAAAGGATTATTTCTATAACAAAAAATATCAGACTGTTGAAATAATTAAATTAAACGGTTCTGTTGAGTTAGCTCCTATTGTAGGTTTATCAGAGGTTATTGTTGATATTGTGGAAACAGGAACTACCTTAAAAGAAAACGGTCTTGAAGTATTAGAAGAAGTTTGTCCATTATCAGCCAGAATGGTAGTAAATCAGGTAAGCATGAAAATGGAAGACGAACGAATCAGAAAAATTATTTCAGATTTAAAGCAAAATATAAATCTTTAGGAGGCAACCATGAGAATAGTTAAATTAGATGACACATCAAAAAAGAATATTTTAAACGACCTTTTAAAAAGGAGCCCAAATAATTATGATAAATATGCCGACAGTGTAAATGAAATCCTTCAAAATGTTAAGGAAAACGGTAACAAGGCATTATTTGATTACACATTAAAATTTGACAAAGCTGACATTTCAGCAGAAAACATTAAAGTTACTAAGGAAGAAATTGAAGAAGCTTATAATTCTTTGGAAAACCCTGAATTAGTGGATATTATTAAAAAATCCCTAAAAAATATTAAAGACTATCATGAAAAACAAAAGCAGTACAGCTGGTTTGATTCCAAAACAGATGGTTCAATTTTAGGTCAGAAGGTTACTGCCTTAGCCCGTGTTGGTGTTTATGTACCGGGAGGTAAGGCTGCTTATCCGTCATCTGTACTTATGAACGTTATTCCGGCAAAGGTTGCAGGGGTAGATGAAATAGTTATGGTTACACCTCCGGGAAAGGATGGAAAAGTTAATCCTAATACATTAGTTGCAGCTAACGAAGCAGGAGTAGATGTAATATATAAAGTAGGCGGTGCTCAGGCAATTGCAGCTCTTGCTTACGGAACCGAATCCATCAAGAAAGTAGACAAGATTGTAGGACCGGGAAATATTTACGTAGCCCTTGCCAAAAAAGCTGTTTTTGGTTATGTAAGCATTGATTCTGTTGCAGGTCCAAGTGAAATAATGGTTATAGCTGATGAAAGTGCCAATCCACGATATGTGGCTGCTGATCTTTTATCTCAGGCAGAACATGACGAACTTGCTTCAGCTATTTTAGTAACTACCAGCACTGAACTTGCTAATGAAGTTTCAAAGTGGGTTGACTTCTTTGTTTCAAAATTAAAAAGAAATGAAATTTTAACTAAATCATTAGAAAATTACGGATATATACTTGTTGCAGATAATATGGAAGATGTGATAGATATCGCTAATGAAATTGCATCTGAGCATTTAGAGATTTTAACAACAAATCCATTTGACACAATGACAAGAGTTAGAAATGCAGGAGCTATTTTCCTTGGAGAATACAGTTCCGAACCTCTTGGAGACTATTTTGCAGGTCCAAACCACGTACTTCCAACTAATGGTACGGCAAAATTCTTCTCACCACTTAGTGTTGATGATTTCATAAAAAAATCAAGCATAATCAGTTTTTCAAGAGAAGCCCTTATGCCTCTTAGTGATGATATTCAAAAATTTGCCAAGGCTGAAGGACTTACAGCTCATGCTAACTCCATAAGAGTAAGATTTGAGGAAGATGACAACAACTGTCAGTAAAAGGGAGGATATTATGACAAGAACAGGCGATTGTGTAAGAAATACCAGCGAAACCCAGATAGAAGTATCCATAAATCTTGATGGTACTGGAAAATCTGAAGTCAACACAGGCATTGGTTTCTTTGACCATATGCTTATTAGCTTTGCAAAACACGGATTATTTGATTTAACTGTTAAAGTTACAGGAGATTTATATGTGGATTGTCACCATACAATAGAAGATACCGGCATTGCCCTTGGTATAGCCATTAGAAAGGCATTAGGAGACAAAAAATCCATAAGAAGATACGGACATACCATTCTTCCAATGGATGAGTCCCTTGTATTGTGTGCCCTTGATTTGTCAGGAAGACCTTATCTTGTTTTTAATGTAGATTTTACAACTGACAGGGTAGGATATTTTGACACTGAAATGGTTAAGGAATTTTTCCACGCAATTACCTATGCCGTAGGAATGAATCTTCATATAAAAATGCTTGAAAGTGGTAATAACCACCATATGATTGAAGGTATTTTTAAGGCTTTCGCTAAAGCCCTTGATCAGGCAACATTAACCGATAGCAGAATAAATGATGTTTTATCCACGAAAGGAACACTATAATGAACCAAATAAAATTAATACCAACAATATATTTATATAAAGGAAAAGCCGTAGATGAAGGCGGTGCAACGCTGTTAGGCGACGGAGATGCCGTAAGAATTGCCTTATGCTTTGACAGTAACGGAGCTGACGAAATTCTTATTTATGATATTTCCTCTACCGACAGGGAACATGAAGCCAATATCAGTACCATAATTAACATTGCAGACAATGTTGACATTCCAATGCTTGTAGGCGGAAATGTAAAAAGATTAGAAGATGTAAAGAAATATATATATACAGGAGCTAAAAAAGCAATATTATCATTAAAAAATAATCAGGAGCTTATTAAAGAGGCCTCTGAGCGCTTTGGCAGTGAAAATATATCAATTTTGCTAGATACTGATATTGAAAAATTATCATGCAACAAAGGACTTTATTCTTTAGTGATTTCAGACAAAGTAATAGCTACAGATGACGAAGTATTACTTACTAATTGTAATGATGTATATAATCTTACACCTGATAATTCACTCTATGGTGTTTCTTCAGATATCTTTAATGAAAACTTTGACTTTATGGAATTAAAGCACAAGCTAAAGGAGAGTGGATTAGCTGTAAACACTTTTGAAACTGACATGAAGTTTTCTGATTTTAAAACCAACAGTGACGGAATGATTCCTGTTATTGTTCAGGATTACAAAACCAGTCAGGTTCTTATGTTAGCATACATGAACGAAGAAGCCTTTAATTTAACCATAAAAACCGGTCGTATGACATATTTTAGCAGAAGCCGTAATGAACTGTGGGTTAAAGGTGAAACCTCCGGGCATTATCAGTTTGTAAAAGAATTATCCATGGATTGTGATTTAGATACAATGCTTGCTAAAGTAAGACAAATAGGTGTTCCGTGCCACACAGGGGCAGATACCTGCTTCTTTAACAATCTTGTAAAAAAAGAATATGACAACACAAATCCCATAAAAGTTTTTGAGGATGTGTATAAAGTAATTCTTGACAGAAAGAAAAATCCAAAGGAAGGCTCCTATACCAACTATCTTTTTGATAAAGGAATAGATAAAATTCTTAAAAAAGTAGGAGAAGAGGCCACTGAAATAGTAATAGCCGCCAAAAATCCTGATCCACAGGAAGTTAAATATGAAATTTCTGACTTTTTGTACCATGTAATGGTATTAATGGCAGAAAAAGGCGTAACCTGGAAAGAAATTACAAAGGAACTTTCCAGACGATAAAAATTTATCCAAATGTGTCGTAAAACCCCTTGCTTTAGCTATGGGGATATAAGACATGTCCATCGAATTTACGCAAGTAAATGAAGATGGACAAATATATGATTGTATTAACTTTAAAATGGTAGTATAATACAGGCATGAATACAACATATAAATCCAATAACAATGTCGTCTATTCCTGCAAATACCATGTGGTATGGTGTCCAAAGTATAGGCGAAAAGTATTAATTAATGGTGTGGATGTCAGATTAAAGGAATTACTCCTTGAGCATGCCATAAATCTTTCTGTAGACATTCTGGAAATGGAAATAATGCCAGATCATGTACACATACTGATGGAAGTAGACCCGCAATTTGGTATCCACAAAGCAGTAAAGTCCTTAAAAGGATATACTTCCAGAATTTTAAGAGAAGAATTTCCGTATCTCAGAACAAAAATGCCAACTCTTTGGACAAACAGCTATTTTGTATCTACAGTGGGTGGTGCTCCACTGGAAATAATCAGGCAGTATATTGAAAATCAGAAAACATCGCAAAGACAAAAAGGTAAAATGGGATAATGCAAAAAGGTATCAAATTTAGAATCTACCCTAACAGGGAACAGCAGAATTTAATCAATCAGACTCTTGGCTGTTGCAGACTAATCTACAACAAGGGACTTGCCATGCGTAATGAAGCCTTTAGGAACGGAAGTAAAATAGGCTATTCCCAGACTTCCGCAATGCTGACGGAACTTAAAAAGTGTGAAGATTTTGCTTTCCTGAAAGTGGTGGATTCTATTGCGTTACAACAGTCTTTGCGTGACCTCGACAGAGGGTTTGTAAACTTTTTTCAGAAACATGCAGCACACCCAACATTCAAAAGTAAACACAATCACCACCAGTCATACAGGACCGTAAACCAGGGTGGTAAAATCCGTATTGCAGGTAAATACATCAAACTCCCTAAACTTGGCTATGTCAGAATACGTCAGTCCATGGAAGTTGGAAAAATCAAAAATGTAACGATTGAGCATACTCCTGCAGGCAGGTATTTTGCGGTTCTTAACGTGGAATTTGAACCACAGCCAAGACCGAACAATGGTGGTTGCATAGGCATTGATGTAGGTATTAAAGAGTTTTACTCAGACAGTAACGGAAGTAGTGTGTCAAATCCGAAATATCTTGAAAAATCAATGCGTAAACTGATCCGTGAACAGCGTAAGCTGTCAAGAAAACAGAAAAACTCCAATAACCGCAACAGACAGCGTATTAAGGTTGCCTTAGTCCACGAAAGGATTACAAACCAGAGAAATGACTTCCTGCAGAAACAGTCTACCATGCTGATTCGTGAAAACCAAACAATCTGCATCGAAGATTTGAAAGTAAAAAATATGATGCGTAATCATAAACTGGCACAGCACATCGGTTCAGCATCATGGAGTAAGTTTTTTGATATGCTTGCATACAAGTCTGTCTGGTATGGGAATGATGTAATCAAAGTGCCAACACTTTACCCGAGCAGCCAGACCTGTTCTTGCTGTGGGTATAAAAACCCATTAATAAAAAATCTTGCAGTCCGTGAATGGGAGTGCCCGTATTGTCATGCTGTACATAACAGGGATACTAATGCAAGTATAAATATTTTGAATAAAGGACTGCAAATGCAGTCAGCATAAATATACATAAACTGCACCGTAGGGCATACGGGAACAGTATAATCTAGCTTGTGGACACTGTGTAAGACATTGTGATACCGAAAGGCATCAGCAAGTGCAGTAGTGGTTGAAGCAAGAATCCCCCTGCTTTAGCTGTGGGGAGTGTCAACTATAATTAATACCTGTAAGTGTTAAAAATGGTTTATTATGTAAAAGCAAGAGCTTATACCTTTGCTAATAAAAAAATAATATATGGGAAATGGTCTGATATTAAAGTTATTTCCATAAAAAAATAAAACAGATGTTTTGTTAAAAAATAATTATAATGTTGCTTTACGTTAATTAAAAAATGGGGCTGTGCGATAGCCCCATTTTTTAATTAATATAAAGCAACTGTTTTGGCTTATTTTCTTTAATACATTTAATGTAGTCCACAATACTTTCAAACCTTTCCTCCACGCCAATGCCGGAGCAGGTAATATCATGATGGTGGCTGTCACCCCCGGCAGTAATTGGAAGATTATATTGTTTTGCATACATATATGCTCTTTCATTTTCTTCGTTATAATTTCCTGCATTGTACACCTCCACCCCGTGTACCTGCTTAGGAAAAAGTCTGATTTTTGGTATATATGGTCTGTCTCTGAAAGGATGAGCATGTATAACCATTCCACCATATTTTGAAACCTCCAAAAACTGCTCCTTTATTGTCCAATGTTCAACTTCAGGGTGATTAAGCAGCCATTCTTTATCAAGTCCATAAACTAAGAAATCCTGTCCATCATATGTTTCTTCCCATCCGAAGAATACCTGAAGACCTATTTTATCTCCATAGTATTTTGCCTCCTCATATCCTCTGCAAAACAGATTAATTCTTTCTTCCCATGGCAAATCCTTTGGTATACAGGTATTTCCCCTAAAAAAATGTTCGGTAATAATAATTCCGGTATAGCCTGCATGCTTGTATTCTAAAGCCTGTCCCTTTCCTGAAATAGTAGCACATGCGCTTCCGTGTTTTGTATGTAAGTGTGTTTCGTATTTGTACATTTTATTAAAATCTCCCGGGTTAATATTTCGCTTTTATTGTAAAAAACATTTCTATATAGTATTATAAGGAATGGTATAATACTAAATTAAAGCATATGTGAAACTTATTTTTACAGCTAAATAGTATAACACATTAATATCACAAAAACTACAGAATTAATATAAAAGTCTAGGAGAAATATGAGAAAATTAGCTTTATCAGATGAAATATTGTTAAATATAGAAAAGCCTGCACGTTACATTGGAAATGAAGTAAACATGGTAGTTAAAGACCCTGAAAGTGTAGATATCAGATACGCCATGTGCTTTCCTGATGTATATGATATAGGTATGTCCCATTTAGGTATACAGATTATTTATGACTTATTAAATAAAAGAGATGATGTGTACTGTGAAAGAGTATACTCCCCATGGGTTGATTTAGATAAAATAATGCGTGAGAAAAATATCCCATTATTTGCCCTAGAATCCCAGGATAGTGTAAAGGACTTTGATTTTATCGGCATAACATTACAATACGAAATGTGTTACACTAACATATTACAGCTTCTTGATTTAAGTCAGGTGACCTTACTTTCAAAGGACAGAGGTGAGGATGAGCCTATTGTTATGGGTGGCGGTCCATGTTCTTACAATCCGGAACCGGTAGCAGATTTTTTTGATATTTTTTATATGGGCGAAGGGGAAACTGAATTTTATCACCTCCTTGATTTATATAAAGAAAACAAGAAAAAAGGTGGTACAAGGAAAGAGTTTTTGGAAATGGCTGCGGAAATTCCATGTATGTATGTCCCGGCATTTTATGATGTGACATACAATGAAGACTGCACCATTAAAGAAATGGTTCCTAATAACCCTCATGCCAAAGGTGGCGTAAGAAAAGATATTGTACTTGATTTTGACAAAGTAGAATACCCTGAAAAGCCTCTTGTTCCCTTTATTAAGGTAACACAGGACAGATGTGTTCTTGAAGTACAAAGAGGCTGTATAAGAGAGTGTCGTTTTTGTCAGGCAGGTTCAGTATATAAGCCGTTAAGGGAAAAAAGCCTTGAAAAATTAAAATATTTAGCTACAACTATGCTAAAAGCCACAGGGCAGGAAGAAATTTCCTTAAGTTCCTTAAGCACCAGTGACTACAGTCATTTAAAAGAGCTTATTGATTTCTTAATAGAAGAGTGTAAATCACGACATATAAATATTTCCCTGCCTTCTCTTAGAATTGATGCCTTTTCTTTAGACGTAATGAGCAAGGTACAGGATGTAAAGAAAAGCTCCATAACCTTTGCCCCGGAAGCAGGTACCCAAAGAATGCGTAACGTTATTAATAAAGGACTTACGGAAGAGGATATTTTAAATGGATGTGAACAGGCATTTAAAGGTGGCTGGAATAAAGTAAAGCTTTATTTTATGTTAGGTCAGCCAACTGAAACTAACGACGATGTTGACGGAATAATGGATTTATGCGAAAAAATAGCTGAATTATATTATGAAACAGTGCCAAAAGAAAAGAGAAACGGAAAATGCCAGATTACTGCCAGCACATCTTTCTTTGTGCCTAAGCCTTTTACACCATTTCAATGGGCACCTATGTGTACCTCCAAAGATTTTCTGGATAAGGCACGAAGAGTTAATGACAAATTAAAAACTCTGTTAAACAGAAAAAGTATTAAATATCATTGGCATGAGTCAGATATAAGTGTACTTGAAGGTTTACTGGCAAGAGGCGACAGAAAACTGGCAAAAACCATTCTTTATGTATATGAAAAAGGTGGAATATATGATGCCTGGTCAGAATTTCATAATGAAGAATTATGGCAGGAAGCCATTAAAGAAACAAATATAGATGTTGATTTTTATGTAACAAGAGAAAGAAAAGAAGATGAAATTTTCCCTTGGGATTTCATTGATACAGGAGTAACTAAAAATTTCTTACTTAGAGAATGGCATAATGCCCATAATGAAACCGTAACTCCTAACTGTCGTATGAAATGTTCCGGATGTGGAGCAGCATCTTTTGGAGGAGGTATTTGCCATGAAAATTAGAGTGCGTTTTTCAAAACAGGGACAAATGAAATTTATAGGTCATTTGGATATGGTTAGATATTTTCAAAAAGTAATGCGCCGTGGTGAAATTGATGTGGCATATTCGGAAGGTTTTTCACCTCACCAGAAAATGTCTTTTGCAGCACCTCTTAGTGTAGGTGTTTTAAGTAAAGGTGAATACTTTGATATGGAAGTAAACTCCACCCTTTCTACTAAAGAGGCAATAGAAAGAATAAACGAGCAAAACGTTGAAGGAGTAAAAGTTTTAAGCTATAAATTACTTCCTGATAATGCCAAAAATGCCATGGCTGTTATGTCTGCTGCAGATTATTTTGTATATACAGATATATTTACAGACGATGATATTACCGGTTTTATAAATCAGGATTCCATCAATGTAATTAAGAAGACTAAGAAAAGTGAGAAGGAAGTAGATATAAAGCCATTGATATATTCCATCAAAAAAGAGGATAATGGCATTTTTATAAAGCTTGCCCAGGGAAGTGCTCAAAATCTGAAACCGGAATTAGTAGTTACAGCCCTTGAAAATTTCACACAAAAAAGTGATACCTCATATATTTATGAGCGTCTTGATATGTATTGCACTGAGGATGGAAAGCTCATTTCCTTAGATAATATTGGTAGTGATATAGGAGAAAACATTGGATAACAGGCTGATTATAAGTGATTTTTATAATAACATATTACTTGGATTTTATTTTATTAATGATGAATTGTATCGTATTCAAAATTTCAGTGACAATTCATTAATAGGTAATATCTATTGCGGATATGTTAAGGATGTTGTAAAAAATATTGATGCAGCTTTCGTGGAATTCGGGGACAATTTAAAAGGATTTCTTTCCCTTAAAAATATAGAGAAAAAGCCAAAGTCCGGGGGCAAAATTTTAGTTCAGGTTGCAGGAGACAAAATAAAAACCAAGGACTATGCCCTTACCTTAAAGCTAAACCTTTCTTCTGATAATTTGGTAATGGTAGTAGGTGGCAGTGGAATAAGCATATCAAGAAAAATCACGGATAATGACACACGCAACCGGTTAAAGTCGTCCCTTTCCTCTCTTGACACCGGGGAATATGGATTTATTTTACGAACTTCCGGAGCCGATTGTTCCATGGAGGATATATTAGCTCAGGCTGATTTATTAAAGAAACAATATGAAGATATATTAAGGAAATTTAATTTTTCAACTTCTAAAGCTTTGCTTTTTGAAAACAACAAAATTGTTAATGCATGTAATGAATTTATAAATAAATATTCAGGAGAAATAAAAACAGACAATGAAAATGTTTATAAATTTCTTACAAATAGCCGGATATCTGCAGCTTATTTTACAGATACTTCCATAAGCTTATGTAACAAATATGCTTTAGGAAAACATTTGAAAAATGCATTATCAAAAAAAGTATGGCTTAAGTCAGGAGCTTATCTGGTAATTGAAGTTACGGAAGCGTTAACTGTAATAGATGTAAATACGGGAAAAGCAGAATTTCATAGTAACAAAGAAAAAACATTTGAAAAAATCAATCTTGAGGCAGCCCTTGAAATTTCTAAGCAGCTTAGGATTCGTAATATTTCAGGAATTATAATTGTAGATTTTATAAATATGTCTAAAAAAGAAAGTTACCAAAATCTTGAAGGCATCTTAAAATCATATGTTGACTGTGATTACGTTAAATGTAATATATGGGGAATGACACATTTAGGCTTAATGGAAATTTCCCGCCAAAAAAAAGAAAAGCCATTAAAGGAAATAGTAGGTGATAAGTAATGAAAAATAAACAGATAATTAGTGTATTGTTATGCATTGCACTGGCATTATCGCTGTTTTGCAGTTGTGGAAAAAAAGAAAAAGCAGAAAAATATACAGATTTGTCATGGTATATAAATTTTTCGTGGTTTAATACAGACTGGGGTAATAACATTGTATCAAAGGCCATTACCAGGAAAACCAAGTGTAACATCAGCTTTATTACACCAACCGGCAATCCCAATGAGAAGCTGGATTCAATGATTGCCTCCGATTCCCTTCCTGATTTAATAACTCTGGGATGGTGGGAACCTGAAATAAGTGAAATGATAAACGATAAAAAAGTATATGCTCTGGATAAACTTGCAGATGAATACGATACTTACTTTTATAACGTTGTAAATGAGCAGGTTGTAAAGTGGCACTCACGACCTAACGGACATTTATACGGCTATCCAAATTCAGCCTGTTCTCCGTCAGATTACGAAAAATATGATAATTTAGCTTCCAATGAAGCCTTTCTTGTAAGAAAGGATATTTACGAAGCCATTGGAAGTCCTGATATGACTACACCTGAAGGCTTTGTTAAAGCAGTAGAAAAAGCAGCCAAAATGTTTCCTACAATTGACGGAAATGAAATGATTCCTGTAGATTGTACTGAATTTAACGATATAGGCTGTGATTCCTTTGATAATTATCTTTTGGATTTCTTAGCAGTTCCTTACGTTGACAAAAAAGGGAATGCCATTGACCGTTTAAAAAACAAGGACTATATTACATGGCTTAAAGCCTTTAGAAAACTTGGCGGAGAAGGTCTTTTAAAGGATGAAATTTTTGTTGAGAGTCGAACCCAGAAATCTGAAAAAATTAATAACGGACAATACTTCTGCATGATATATCAATATACGGATTTATCTGATCAGGAAAAAAATCTTTATAAAAACAATCCTGATAGCATATACATTGCCGTTGACGGTCCGAAAAATCTTTCCGGTGACGACTACACTCTTCCGGGAACAAGCGTAAATGGCTGGACTGTAACCATGATTTCAAAGAAGTGCCAAAACCCTAAGGCTGCCATAAAACTTCTCACATACCTTTTAAGTGAAGAAGGGCAGAAAATGACATGGTTAGGAACCCAGGGTGAGATGTGGGACTACAACAAAGATGGTGTTCCTGAAATAAAGGATAACGTTAGAAAGCTTCTATACACTGACCGTAAAAAATACAACAGTATATATGGAGGTGATTCCTGTTACTGGATGATGCAAAATGATGCCATGGCATCCCAGTGGATTAAGGATGATCCTGATAATCCCGTTACCCAGCTAAAAAAATGGTCATATCCTTATACCACATACGTTGGGCAATATACCATTGTTTTTGACACTTCAACAGATGTTGGAAAAATTAAAAACAAAGCCGAAAAAAAATGGGGTGACGTTTTACCTCTTTTATTACTATCAAAATCCGACAGGGAATTTGATAAAATTTATAACAACTATATGAAAGAAAGATATCAGATGGGATACGAAAGGGTGTTAAGTGCCCTTACATTAAAAATACAGGAAAATATAGAAAAGTTAGGTTTAGATAAATAAATGAAACGTGTTTCTAATAAAATCAAATTTAAAATGCATATAAACTCCCTAAGCGGCAAAGTAATTATTATAATTACCACATTTATAATTTTATGTGCCGTTTCCTGGACTATTATTATGTTTATAAACATGAGCGGCAATGTCAAAGATATTGCATTAAAAGACGAAAAAATTTATATGAAAACTTTTTTGCAAAATGCCAATGATATACAGGAAGTTTGTAATTTAGCCAAACAGACAATAGAACAAAATGACTCCATTAAGGATTATATAAAGTTAAGACAAAAGGGTGAGGAATTAAGTTCTTCTGAAAAAATCAATTTTTACAAAAAAGAGCTGTCTGCCCTTGAAACCATGACCACTATTAATCCTTACATATATCAGGTGCGGCTTTTTGTAAACGCTGACATTACAGAGAAAAAACCATCATTTTACAAAATAAGACGGCTTTCAAACATGGACTGGGCAGATACTTATAAATACAGTCCATGGCAGATAGATTATTTAGATAAGGTGTTTCCTGATAGTGTAAATAAAAACTCTCACCTGATAGGTTTAGTAAGCCAGATAAAAGATGACAACGGCAAACTCCTTGCTATTTTAGAAATATCAACGCCTCTTGAAAATATGTTTTCAGGATATTTTAACGAAAATAACAGTGAACTATGCTGTTTTGTGGACAATAACGGTGGCATTTATTCTTCAGACAAAAACAAAAAGATTTTTGATAAAAACAGAAAAAAACTGTTTGAATTTACATATAAATTAAAAAACAAGTCAGTTTTTGCAACTTTTAGCAATCAAAGCTGTATTGTTTCTGTATCTGATTTACCTTCCATGAATGGATGTTTTGTACATATAAAAGGAATAAAAGATACCGTTGACTCCTTTTATATGAGCCAGATACCTTACTTGTACGTTATGCTTATTTCAACGGCAATATTCATAATTATTGTATTTTTTATGATAAGAAATATTTTTAGAAGATTTAATATTCTAACCAGTGAAGTTGCCCAAATTGAAAATGGCGAGAACATTAAACTTACAGAATCAGGAAATGATGAAATATCAGAGCTTGGTAAACAAATAAACAAAATGGTTGTTTCCCTTGATGAGTTAAACCGGGAAAATACCCAAAAACAGCTGCTGGTAAAAAATGCAGAGATTAAATCCCTACAAAATCAGATAAATGCTCATTTTATGTATAACGTTCTTGAAACAATAAAAATGATGGCTGAAATTAAGTCTGAGTTTGAAATATCAGATGCCATTACATCCCTGGGGCAAATGTTCAGATATAGTATGAAATGGACCTCAGGTATGGTAGAATTAAGCGAGGAGATTCATTACATATAAAATTATTTAAATCTTCTAAATTTAAGATTTGACTACGAAATATATTTGTCTCTTAATATACCTGATAAATATATGAAACTTAGAATACCTAAAATGTCTCTACAGCCTTTAGTAGAAAATTCCGTATACCACGGTATTGAAAATATGGCAGAAGACACTTATATTTATATTAAGGCATTTGAAGAAAATAATGTAGTCAATATAGAAGTATCCGATGCCGGTGCAGGTATGTCCGAAGAGAAATTACAGGAACTTAGAGAACGTATAAATGCCGCTGATGGAGTTGATGAATCTAAGGAACACGGACGTGCTTTATATAACGTTTCTAAACGACTAAAAATGTACTTTGGAGCCGAATACGGTTTACAGATTTTTTCAAAAGAAGGCGTATACACAAAAGTGCTTATAAAAATACCACTTGACAAGGAGAATCAATAATGAAAACTTTACTTTTAGTTGAAGATGAGAAATTAATAAGGCAGGGCGTTCGCTCTATGATCGAGAGAAGCGGTGTGGAAATAGAGAATATTATTGAATGTAACAACGGTGAAGCTGCTCTTGAAATTCTAAAAAATCAGGAAGTGGACGTAATGTTTACAGATATTAGAATGCCTAAAATGGATGGAATTACATTAGTAAGCAAGGCTTCAGAATTTAAGAAGAAGCCTTTAATAGCCGCAGTAAGTGGATTTGATGATTTCGACTATGCGGTAGGTATGCTTAGAAACGGAGTTCAGGAATATATTTTAAAACCTGTAGATAGAAAAAAAATCACGGAAACATTAGTTAAGTTTGAAGACATCTATGAAGCAGAACAGGAAAAATATATGCAGGAGCGTAACGTAGCCTTCCAGCAGCTTAAATATATGATTTTCTGCGATGATATTACCGTGGCAGAACTTGAAAACACATGCAATATAATACACAAATACATTCCTTTTGATAAGTATGCAGTATTTTGTTTTAGTGCAAAGGAAGACGATAATGAATTTACGGAAAAGGATAAGTATTTCTATGTTCAGGGGCGTGACTCTCTTAACTTTATTATTACTGATGCCCAATATTTTAACGATGTTAAAGCCAAACTTCAGCATTACTATGTTGGTGTAAGTTTAGTATATGAAAATTTCTTTGACGTTAAACAGGCTTTTTGCGAAGCTGCCCAAATGAGAAGATTTTCCTTTGAAAAATGCGAAAAGTTAGTAGATGCAGATGGTTTCAAAGAACTTCCTAAAGACTTTGAATATGGTGTTAAATATATGATGCAGACAGCCAATCTTATTTGTTCAAACAAGTTAGAGGAAGCTATATCACAGCTTACTGCATTTTCAGAAGGTGTAAAGTCCGGCAAATACAACATTAATGAGTTTCAGGAGCAAATGAAAATAATTATAAGAACCACAATGAAGGTTTATAAAAATGTTTTAGCCAACAAAGAAGAGGACATTAATGAATTAGCTGATATATATGCCTTTGAAACCATTGATGTATACATGGATGTGATAAAAGAATGGATTAACCATTTTAACGAACTTGTAGGTCAGGATATAGACGAACACAAAACTAATATAAAAATGCAAAAAGCTATTGAATATATAAAGGAAAAATATGCTACAGACTTGAATATGGCTGTTGTTTCTAATTATATATCCATGAATTATTCATTATTTTCTTATACATTTAAGCAGTATACCGGAACTAATTTTGTCAACTACTTAAAAAACATCCGTGTTGGAGAAGCAAAAAAACTTCTTACTGAAACAGATATGAAAATAAATGAAATTTCTCAGGCTGTAGGATACGACCATGAAAAACACTTTATGAAAACCTTCAAAAGTATTACAGGTCTTACTCCTTCACAGTACCGTAATAATTTAGGTTAAATCTAAAGGAGAAAGCAGAATGAAAAAGTGCAAAGACCAAAAAGGTACTAAAGCGGACAAGAAACAAAAAGGTGGATTTAAAAAAATGCTGATAAAAATTTTCCTATGGATACTTTTTATTTGTCTCGTAACACTGTTAGCAGTTGTTTGTATAAATCTGTACATGACTAACTCTGTATCCGAAAATGTCATTTCATTAGAGGATGCTAAAGATATGGATGCTGACTGCATTATTGTTTTAGGTGCCGGAGTGAGAAAAGACGGCTCCCCTACTAATATGCTTGAAGATAGAATTATAATCGGTGACAGATTATATAAGGACAATGCAGCCGGTAAAATACTTATGTCAGGGGATCATGGCAGAGAAAATTATGACGAAGTAAATACCATGAAAAATTACGCAATTAACGAAGGTGTTCCTTCAGAGGATATATTTATGGATCACGCAGGTTTTGAAACCTACGATTCAATGTATCGTGCAAAGGAAATTTTTGGTGCCAGAAAAGTGATTATTGTTACCCAGAAATATCATTTGTACAGGGCTCTTTATATTGCCAAAAGCTTAGGACTTGATGCCTATGGTGTATCATCGGATTTACGGTACTACAGCAAAAAAATGATATATTGGCAGTTTAGGGAATATATTGCAAGGATAAAGGCATTTGGCAAGTGCATTGCCCGTCCGGAACTTAAATATTTAGGTGATAAAATAGACTTAAAGGGCAGCGGTGACATAACTAACGACAAATAAACTACAACAACCAAGGGAGGCTATAATGGATAAAAAATCTATTGGTGAATTACGAAGAAGACTAAAGAAAGACAGCTGCACATTTACAAAAATGTGTGGATGTTATGTAAATGATTCAAAAAATAAAGTTATAAAATTAGATGAAATATTTTTAAATTTGGAAGATGAAGAATATTATAAATATTTAGAAATTGCAAAAAAAGTTTTATCCACAAATGTTGGAAATAATATACTTGAACTGGATTTTCCACTTGAAGAAGAACAGCCGGGAGGCCATCAGCAGTTCCTTTTAGGAATTAAGAAAAGCGGTTTAAAGGATCAGGGATTATTGGATGCTTTCTATGACATGGTTATAGAAAAATATGACTCTTTAGGCAACTATCTTATTTTACTGTTCCATGATGTATATGACGTTATGACTAAAACAACAGATAATAACAAGCTTGATGAATCAGAAGAAGTGTATGAGTACATAATATGTGCCATTTGTCCTATGATTTTATCAAAGCCGGGACTTGGATATAACAAAAGCGATATGCGCATTGGAACCCTTAACAGGGAGTGGATGGTTGGAATGCCTGAAACAGGATTTATTTTTCCGGCATTTAACGAAAGAAGCAGTGACATTCATTCAGTATTAATGTACACGGCTGACAGCAAGAATCCTCATAATGAGTTAATTCAGGATATACTGGGATGCCGTGAGAAACTTACCTTTGTCCAGAAGCAGAACGTACTTTGCGATATGGTATCTGATGTAACTTCTGAGGATGATTTAAAAGAGGTTATGGAATCAGTTAATATTGAACTGGCGCAGATTTCTGATTCAGAGCCTGAAACAGTAGTAAACGAAGAAAATATAAAAAGTGCCCTGACTTATGCAGGAATAGAAGAGAATAAAGCCGACAAAATCGGTAAAGAATATATTTCTGCAATAGATAAAGACGAACTGCCTCTTTTAGGAGATATTATTCCTAATAAAGCAGTAAAGGCAGTAAAGGACAATAACGAAAAAGTGCTTTTAAAAGAAGAAATAAAAGAGCTTAACAGAAAAATTGCCCAGGCCTATGATACAGAGGGAAGTGATATAATAATTAAGGTAAACGATGAGAAGCGTGAACTTATACGCCAGGAAGATATTGACGGTGAAACCTATTTAGTTATTCCAATATCTCAAAATGACAGTATAAAAATAAATTAATAACCTAAATCATGTAATATATCGTCAAAAATCAATTGACATCTACATCTTATGATGTTATTATACAATGGTATGCCGCTCAGTGTGGTTATAAGTACTGCATATGCAGTCACCGAAGCTGGCGAGTAATGAGTAATAGGAGGTGCCCATAATGTACGCAGTTATAGCAACAGGTGGTAAACAGTATAAGGTTTCTGAAGGCGAAACAGTTAGAGTTGAAAAGCTCGGCGTTGAAGCTGGAAACAAGTTTACTTTTGATCAGGTTCTTTTGGTTAGCGGTGATGATGTTAAGGTTGGTAACCCAACAGTTGACGGTGCATCAGTTGAAGCTACAGTTGTTGGCGATGGCAAGGCTAAGAAAGTTATCGTTTACAAGTACAAGAGAAAAACCGGATATCATAAAAAGAATGGTCATAGACAGCAGTATACAGAGCTTAAGATTGACAAGATCAATGCATAGTGAAGGTATAAGATATGACAAACATTACTATTTATTGCAGTAATAATGATTATGTTGGTTTTCGTGTAAGCGGACACAGCGGATATTCGGAAGCCGGATATGACATTGTATGTGCAGGCATTTCTGCTTTAACCATTAACTGCATGAATTCCATTGAAGAACTTACTGAAGAAAGATTCAGTGTTTTTCAACATGAGGATGACGGCGTTATTGATTATATGCTAGACGACAAGCCCGGCATGGAAGCAGAAATTTTACTTAAATCTCTTGTTTTAGGACTTAGGGATTTGGAAAAGGAATACAAAGATTTTATATCATTAGATTATAAGGAGGTATAGCTATGATGAAGATGAACCTTCAGTTCTTCGCTCATAAAAAAGGTATGGGTTCTACAAAGAACGGTAGAGACTCAGAGTCAAAGAGACTTGGTGCTAAAAGAGCAGACGGACAGTTTGTTTTAGCAGGAAACATTCTTTACAGACAGCGTGGAACAAAGATTCACCCGGGCGTTAACGTAGGACGTGGTGGTGACGATACATTATTTGCTACAGCTGATGGAATCGTAAGATTTGAAAGAAAAGGCAGAGACAAGAAACAGGTTTCTGTTTATCCGGTAGCTGAATAATTTATACACGAACAGTATTGGGCTTCAAATCAGGTTTTGATTTGGAGCCTATTTTAAATAATGGAGGATTTATCATGTTTGCAGATTTTGCTAAAATTTTTATCCAATCCGGAAAAGGTGGAGACGGACACGTCTCATTTAGAAGAGAATTATATATACCAAACGGTGGTCCAAACGGTGGCGACGGCGGAAAAGGTGGAGATGTAATATTTGAAGTTGATAAAGGACTTAATACTCTTTATGAATTCAGACATAAACATAACTACAAAGCGGAACCGGGACAGGAAGGCGGAAAACAGAATAAAACAGGTAAGAATGGTGCAGACCTTATTATAAGAGTTCCTGAAGGTACCATTATAAGAGAAGCTGAAACCGGCAAAATTGTTGCAGATATGAGTGGCGAAAATCAACGTGTCATTGTACTTAAAGGCGGACGTGGTGGTAAGGGAAATCAGCATTACGCCACAGCTACAATGCAGGTTCCAAAGTATGCCCAGCCGGGTCAGAAAAGCATGGAATTAAATGTTACCCTTGAATTAAAGAGTATTGCCGATGTAGGACTTGTAGGTTTTCCAAATGTAGGTAAATCAACTCTTTTATCAAGAGTTACCAATGCAGACCCGAAAATTGCCAACTATCACTTTACAACATTAAATCCTAACCTTGGTGTTGTGGATTTAGATGGTGGAAGGGGTTTTGTAATCGCAGATATTCCGGGATTAATTGAAGGGGCATCTGAAGGAGTAGGATTAGGTCACAAATTCTTAAAGCATATTGAAAGAACCAAAGTAATCATTCATATGATAGACGCAGCTTCCGTAGAGGGACGTGATCCTATAGCTGATATTAAGGCTATTAATAAGGAGCTTGAAGCATACAACCCTGAACTTCTTACCCGTCCTCAGGTTATAGCTGCCAACAAAATCGATGCTATATATGGTGACACTAACGAGGTTATCGATAAAATCAAGGCAGAATTTGAACCGGAAATTAAAGTATTTCCAATATCTGCCGTAAGCGGTAAGGGACTTAAAGAATTATTATTCTATGTAAGGGAAATGCTTGATCAGTTTGATGATGCCCCAACAGTATATGAACAGGAATATAACCCTGAAGATTACCAGTTAGGAATTGAATTGCCATACACGGTAGAAAAAATCGAAGACGGACTTTATTCTGTTGAGGGGCCTAGAATTGAACGTATGCTTGGTTATACAAATATTGATTCTGAAAAAGGATTTATGTTCTTCCAGAACTTTATGAAGGATAATGGCATATTGGAAGAATTGGAAAATCTCGGTATAAAAGACGGTGATACAGTAAAAATTTATGGTCACCAGTTTGATTATTACAAATAAATGGAGAAAAAAATGAATAGTAAACAGCGAGCATATTTAAGAAAAATTTCAGCAATGGAACAGCCTATATTTCAGGTTGGTAAGTCCTCCGTAACACCGGAACTTACATCAGCCATTGATGAAGCCTTGGAAAAAAGAGAATTAATTAAAATAAACATATTAAAGAACTGCTTTGATGACTGCCATCAGGTTGCTCAGGTTTTAGCTGAAAGAACAAAGTCAGGAGTGGTTCATGTTATTGGTCGTAAAATTGTATTATACAGACCTGCAAAAGAAGAAAAGAACAGAAAAATCATTTTACCGTAATTAAAGGAGTGCGTAATGAAAGTCGGTATACTGGGAGGAACTTTTGATCCCATTCATAATGCTCATATTACAATTGCAAAAGAAGCGCTTAAGCAATTTAATCTTGATGAAATATTAATTATGCCAACTCCTTATCCTCCTCATAAGGATAAGAACAAAATAACAGGCAATTTTCACAGGGCAAATATGATTAAGCTTGCCATTGGTTCACTGGACAAAATCAGATTTTCCGATTTTGAGCTTAACAGTCATGATGTAACATATACAGCAGACACTCTTCATATGTTAAAGGAGCTTCACCCTGAAAATGAATATTATTTTATTATGGGAAGTGATTCCATTGCCTCTTTTAAAAGCTGGTACAGACCTGACGTTATATTAAAGTTTGCTAAGCTTATTGCCGTTAAGCGTGACGACGAAAGTTCAAAAAAAATGGATGTTAATATTTCTGAAATAGAGAAGGAGTACAATACTCATATTGGTATTCTTTCCATGCCTGCAGTTGATATTTCTTCAAGTTATATCCGCTGCAACAGTTATGAAGCCATAAAATCCATGGTCCCTGAACCTGTATACGAATATATTGTAGAAAATAATTTATACAACAACAATAACAATGTAAATAAGGCATGGTCCATTAATAAAATCAAGGAAGATTTGGAAAGTTTATTGAAACCTTCCCGTTTTAAACATATTTTAGGAGTTGCAGACACAGCCAAAACCATGGCGGAGCATTTTAAGGTAAACCCTAACAAAGCTTATTTTGCAGGTATTCTTCATGATTGTGCCAAATACATGAGTGATTCTGAGCTTTTAAATATATGTTATGAAAACAATATAGAAGTATCTGATTCAGAAAAGAAAAAGCCTGATTTGTTACATGCTAAGGTAGGAGCTTTTATTGCCCAAAAGAAGTATAATATTACCGACCCTGAAATATTATCTGCCATCCGTTGGCATACTACAGGCAGGGAAGATATGACTGATTTGGAAAAAATAATTTTTTCAGCAGATTACATTGAACCGGAACGAACAAAGCAGCCTAATTTAGATTATTTAAGAAGCATTTCTTTAAAAAATCTAGATTTACTTGTGTATGACATATTAAAAGACACCATGGATTATTTACAGGTAAATTCAGCTGATTTAATTGATGATAACACAAGTGAAGCATATTCTTATTATAAAAATGTAATTAACGAAAATAAGGAGAATTAATACATGACCTCAAAGGAAATGGTAAAAATTGCCTATAATGCAATTGATGATAAAAAAGGAATGGATATTTCCATAATTGATATTTCGGAAATTTCAGTTTTGGCTGATTATTTTATAATAGCCGGTGGAAGTAATATTAACCAGATAAAAGCCATAACTGACAATGTTGTTGAGCAATTAGGTAAAGAAGATGTTCACCCAAAAAGCATTGAGGGATATAATAATGCCAACTGGATTTTAATGGATTATAAGGATATTGTAGTTCATGTATTTAATCAGGACGACAGACTATTCTATGATTTGGAAAGAATCTGGCGGGATGGCAAAACCGTTAATATAAACGAACTTTAGGAGATGAGATATAAATGTGGGCATATGAGAGTGTATTTTATCAGATTTATCCCTTAGGATTTTGCGGTGCACCCTTTGAAAATGACGGAGTTTTAACCCATCGTATTACAAAGGTTGCCTCATGGATTCCCCATATCAAAGAAATAGGTGCCAATGCCATTTATTTTTCACCTATATTTGAATCTGATACTCACGGATACAATACAAGAGATTATAAGCAATTAGACGTAAGATTAGGGGATAATTCCGATTTTAAGGAATTGTGCAGTCAGTTGCACTCCAACGGAATAAAAGTAGTTATTGACGGCGTTTTTAATCACGTAGGACGTGGTTTTTCGCCATTTATGGATGTGATAAAGAACCGGGAAAACTCACCTTATTTTCATTGGTTTAATATTGATCTTAACGGGAATTCAAACTACAATGACGGTTTATGGTATGAAGGCTGGGAAGGCAATTATGACCTTGTAAAACTTAATCTTTACAACAACGATGTAGTAGAATATCTTTTAGATGCCGTAACCTTCTGGATAAAAGAGTTTGACATTGACGGAATACGTCTTGATGTAGCATATTGTCTTGATTTTGACTTCTTAAGAAGATTAAGAAAACATGTTGATAGTCTTAAAGATGATTTCTTTTTAGTAGGAGAAATGCTTCACGGAGATTATAACCAGCGCATGAATCCTGAAATGCTTAACAGTGCCACTAATTATGAATGCTACAAGGGACTTTATTCCAGCTTTAACAGCATGAATATGTTTGAAATTAATCATTCACTCCTTCGTCAGTTTGGACCGGAGAACTGGACTCTTTACAAAGGAAAACACTTGTTGTCATTTGTAGATAACCACGATGTTACAAGAGTGGCAAGTATTCTTTCCAACGAAAATCATCTGCCGCTTATTTATGCACTTTTATTTGGCATGCCTGGTATTCCTTGTATCTATTATGGAAGCGAGTGGGGTGAAAGGGCAGATAAAAATCAGGGAGATCCTGCTTTAAGACCAAGCTTTGATAAACCTGTTTTCAATGAATTAAGTGCCTATATTGCAAAATTATCCCACATAAAAAAGAGTCAGCAGGCATTAAATTATGGAAATTTTACATCAGTTGTTCTTACAAACAGACAATGTATATTTAAACGAAGCTGTAATGGTGAAAATATTTATGTGGCAATTAATGCAGATGAGAACAGTTTCAGCTGTTCCTTTAATTCAGAAAAAGACACTTTTACAGATTTGATTTCAGGTAATAATATAGCTGTAAAACCTGATTTTGAAATGAAAGGTTACACAGCCTATATTTTAAAATAGATATTTAACATTTACTTAACATTATATGTATATTTTTGTATTACCATATAGTGGTTTAAGAGGATTATATCTTTGCAGCATACTGCAATATTATATAAATAAATTATTAACGAAGGGAAGTAGATAATATGGAAAAGACAGCAAGAAAATTAGTTCCTGTCACATTACTTACAGGCTACCTAGGAGCCGGCAAAACAACATTACTTAACCAGGTTCTTTCAAATCAGAAGGGATATAAGGTTGCTGTTATTGTAAATGATATTGGCGAGGTAAACATTGATGCCTCATTAATTGCCAAGGGCGGACAGGTTACCCAGAAAGATGACAATTTAGTTCCACTGCAAAACGGTTGTATTTGCTGTACTTTAAAAGTTGATCTTATTAATCAGATTGTTGATTTAATTGGTTCAGGAAAGTTTGACTATATTTTAATTGAAGCCAGTGGTATTTGCGAACCAATTCCTATAGCTCAATCCATTACGATGTTAGACGGTTCTTATGACAAGAGAGCAAAAATTGCCCGCTTAGACAATATTGTTTCAGTAGTTGACGTTGCAAGGATGGCAGATGAGTTTGGTTGTGGTGAAAATCTTGTAAAAGATGACATAGATGATGAAGATATTGAAAATCTTTTAATTCAGCAGATTGAATTTTGTAACACCATTATTTTAAATAAAGTTGATACAGTTACACCTGAACAGCTTGCCAAGGTTAAGGCAATTATCAGAAAGCTTCAGCCAAAAGCTGTTATGCTTGAAACAACATACGGACAGATTGACGTTGATGAAATTCTTAACACTAACAGATTTGATTTTGAAGATGCAAGTATGTCTGCCGGCTGGATTCAGGAATTAGATTCATACGATTACAGTGAGGAAGATGAACGCCGCAAGCACCATGAGGAAGTGGAGGAACATGATGAGCATGAACACGATGAGCATCATCATGACGAGCATGATCACGACCATGACGAACACGGTCACCACCATCATCACCATCACGGAGAGGGTGAAACGGAAGAGTACGGCATCGGCTCATTCGTTTACTACAGAAGAACTCCTTTTGAAAAGGAAAAATTTGAGGACTGGCTTGACAATATGCCAAAAACAATTATAAGAAGTAAAGGTCTTATCTGGGCAGCTGAAGATAACAATAATGCTTATCTTTTTGAGCAAGCAGGAAAGCAGTGCAACATTTCCAATGCAGGTCAGTGGGTTGCTACAGCTCCTAAAAAGGTTCGTCAGAAAATGATGCAGGAAGACCCTACACTTATAGATGATTGGGATGAAAAAGTAGGAGACAGAATGATTAAATTGGTATTTATCGGTCATGATATGGATAAAGAAGGTATCATTGATTCTCTTGATAAATGTCTTGCCTACTAATTTCAAAATTAAATAGAACAGCAAAAATCCGGTATTAAGCAGAAATGTTTAACACCGGATTTTTTATGAATAAGAGCTCATTAATCTCAATAATAAATTAACCATCTAATTTTACATAATATTTCTTCTATAAAGTGCATGTGCCCTTCCAACAATAATACAGTCATTCACAATAATAGGATCCATGTTGTCATTTTCAGGTTGAAGTCTGATATATCCGTTTTCCTTGTAAAAACGCTTAACTGTAACAGAATCATCTATTAAAGCCACAACGATATCTCCGTTCTTAGCAGTATCAGTTTTTTCTATAATAAGATAATCTCCCTCTAAAAAACCTACATTAATCATACTGTCTCCATGAACCTCTAATATGTATGTCTCTGCATTAGGCAAAAACTCTGTAGCTATGGCAAAATAATCCTTAATATTCTCCACAGCAAGCAGTGGTTCTCCGGCAGCCACCCGTCCTATAACAGGTATATTGGTCATTTCCCTTCTGGACAATCCAAATTCATCATCTATAATTTCAATTGCCCTTGGCTTAGTAGGGTCTCTTCTGATATAGCCCTTTTCCTCTAAACTGTTAAGATGAGCATGAACAGAAGAAGTAGACTTTAAGGATACCTTCTCGCATATTTCCCTAACAGTAGGAGGATATCCCTTTAACAAAATTTCATCTTTTATATAATCTAATATCTGTTGCTGTTTTGGTGTAATCTTTCCAGCCATAAAAAAAATCTCCTTTTCATATTTGTAAGTCCCGTTTAATGTACTTAATATATGTTAATATTATCATATATGAAAAGAAAAGGCAATAACAAGATCGAACAAATATTCGAAAATGTTATTGACAAACATTTGTTCTGGTGATATTATATCAATACAAGATACGAACAAATGTTCACTACTTTTTATAAATACAATTATTCGACGGAGGATTTACATATGAAAGAATCAATGAATTACAACAGAAGGGAAGTTGTTGCACAACAGAAACGTACCCGCATTGCTGAATTAAAGAAGAGAATTATTTTATCCTGTAGCTTTATTGCATTATTGGCAGTAGCTGTTGTTACAGCCATTAGTTTCGTTAACGTAAACGCAACTGTACAGGGAGATAACCCTTCATACAAATATTACACCAGCTATGAAGTTCAGCCTGGAGATACATTAACATCCATAGCACAGAAATACACTGCCAATAGCAATGTTTCTGTTCCTGAATACATATCTGAGGTAAAGAAAAACAATGAACTTTCCTCTGATAACATTACAGCCGGAAACTACATTGTTATTTCATATTATTCTAATGAATATAAATAATCTTTTTATTTATATATTTTTGTTTCTGTGGTAGTAGAATAAGTTATCCATATGTTATTTTACATCCACATTATAATACCGGAAAGGATGTTTATCCCTTCCGGTATTATTTCCCCAAATACAAACTAAATTATTTTCTTCTTAAAATTAGTCTTTTCTTTTAATCTTTTCTTAACTTGACGGCATTTCTTGCCTTACGGCGTCGTTCGTCTTCAATAGCTGCATAGTGTTTTCTGGTTGTATTTACATCCTTATGTCCTAAAACATCTGCGACCAAATATATATCTCCCGTTTCCTTATATAAAGATGTACCATATGTACTCCGAAGCTTATGAGGAGTTATTTTCTTTAAATTAGTAATTAAGGAAGAATATTTTTTTACCAATTTTTCCACTGAACGCACACTCATACGTTTTTTCTGTAGAGAGAGGAATAGTGCATTTTCATGGCCTGTTACAGCAATAATATGCTTTCTTTCCTCTATATAATCAAGTAAAGCTTCCTCAACCTCCCTGCCGAAGTATACAACAGTTTCGTTTCCGCCTTTTCGCCTGATTTTAATTCCTGAATTTTTAAAATCAACATCTCCAATATCTATTCCCACACATTCAGAAACACGAATACCTGTACCTAACATCAATGTTAAAATTGCCACATCACGAATCTTTGTTTTTTCATGGAAATACTTTTGATTATCCGTTAATTTATCCCCTGTTTCCACCTCATCTAAAAGATTGCCTACCTCATCTGCATCAAGTCGTACAATCTCTTTTTCGTGGATTTTTGGCATATCAACAATAGAAGCAGGATTAGTGCTTATTTTTTCTTTTTTATAAAAGAATTTATATAAGGTTCTAAGACAACCTAATTTTCTTTTAATTCCACATTCTTTGTTAGTGTGTTCCTTACCATCTGAATCTATATAAAACTTAAGATAATCCAAATATTCTTCAATATCAGTAGCTGTAACCTTATCTAACACATCAAGGGTTATATCATGAATATTAACATTCTTTAATTTCGGATTATTTGATTTTAAGTAATTAAAAAATACTGATAAATCATATCCATAGGCAATTCTTGTCCTAGAAGAAGTAGTAGGCTCAATTCCTCTAAAAAACTCCCCACAAAACGCTGGAAGACTTTTAAGCAACTCCCTAAGTTTTAAATTATTATCTACAATAACCTGATCATGATAATTTCTTTGTGTAGCCATTGTTCCTCCTGAAATCTAATCAAAACCGCCATTTAAAACAGCAGTAAAAAGTCTGTCTTTGCAATTAGGATTTTCCCTGTTTAACTGACGGACTAGAGTTTTAATATATTCCCTTTTAGTATGACCGTCCACCGGACATGGATTTTTAGCCACCGGAAGATTATATTTATTGGCGAAACCAATCACATCCATCTCCGAAACATACATCATTGGACGTATAACATTAAGCCCCATACGGTCAAGATATGTAACAGGATTAAAGCAGTGGAAGCGCCCTTCATAAATCAGTGACATAAGCATTGTTTCAATCATGTCATCTCTGTGATGGGCATATGCCACCTTATTACATCCCATTTTCTTTGCCACATCATTAAGAGAACCCTTGCGCATTTTGGCACAAAGAGAGCAGGGATTAGATTCCTTTCGCTTATGAAATACAATATCACCAATTTCCGTGTCAATTATTTTACATTCCACATCTAAATTCTTACAAAAATCTTTTATAAGATTAAAGTCCTGATTTTCGAATCCTAAATTAACCGTCAAAGCCACAATATCAAACTTTTTAGGATAAAATTTTCTTAAACCACTTAATGCATATAAAAGTGCCAGGCTGTCTTTGCCACCTGATACACCAACAGCAATTTTATCACCGTCATCAACCATAGAATAATCATCCATGGCACGTCTTACATAACTATATAATTTCTGAAGCTTCATAAATTACCTCACCAAAAGCAAAAATAGTACTAAAAATTTTTTTCTTACTTTTTCAATTATTATAATACAACTATTCGCAAAACACAAGTTTAACGAATAAAGATATAACAAAAAAGTGCTATGAAAGCACTTTCTCAATAAGATTAATCATATATTCCGGTATTGGAGCCTCAAACTCCATATATTCCTTTGTTGTAGGATGTACAAAACCTATAACCCTTGCATGTAAACATTGTCCTTGAAGCTTATATGGGCATTTATTATGGTTATAAATGCTGTCACCTAATAAAGGATGATTTATACTTGCCATATGAACTCTTATCTGATGTGTACGTCCTGTTTCTAACTGAAATTCCATAAAGGCAAATTTATCTAATTGCTTTAAAACCTTATAATGGGTAACTGCCGTCTTTCCGTTTTTTTCAATAATGCACATATGTTTCCGATTATTTGGATGACGGCCAATTGGTGCATCTATAACGCCTTCAGTTTCATCAAATCTGCCTTGGACAATCCCTACATATTTTCGTGTAATGGAATGAACCTTAAGCTGTTGTGAAATAAAATTATGGCTGTAATCATTTTTACATATTATAAGTGCGCCTGTAGTATCTTTATCGATTCTATGAACAATCCCCGGCCTTAAGACTCCATTAATACCGGATAAATTATCTTTACAATGAAACATTAAAGCATTAACTAATGTTCCTGTGTAATGTCCCGGTGCAGGATGTACAACCATGCCCTTAGGCTTGTTTACAATTAAAACATCATCATCTTCATATAAAATATCCAAAGGGATATCCTCGGCTTTAATGCTGGCAAATATCGGTTCCGGAATATCAACGGATATAACATCACCTAATTTAAGTTTATAATTAGATTTACATTCCCGGCCATTCACTAAAATATTTTTATCATCTATAAGTTTTTGTACATATGACCTGGAAGTATCCTGTAGTGCCTTGCCTAAAAACTTATCAATTCTCTTTCCCTGGGTCTCTTCATTGATGCATATCTTTTCACACATTATCTGCTTCTCCTATCTGCTGTCATTTCTTTTTAAAGAAATAATATTGTTAAAATCATCTTCGCTTATAATAAAAGCACACATAACAATAATAATGAAACATGAAACTGTAACATAAATATCTGCAACATTAAATATTGGGAAATTAATCAGCTTAAAATATATAAAATCTATTACATACTGGTGTAAAACGCGGTCAATCAAATTGCCAACCGCCCCTGCCATAAGTGTTGCAAAAACATAATTTAGAGCCACAAGTTTTGTGCTTTTATCAGATCGCATTAATCTGAAAATATTTGACATAATTTTTACAATAAATGCAATTGCCACTAAAGTAAAAATTACAAATAAAAAAGTCTTTCCAGACAACATTCCCCATGCTGCACCTGTATTTCCACCATCCAAATAATGAAAACACAAAACATCTTTAATTATATTAAATTCATTTTTGCCTTTTAAGCTGATTGCAGCCCAATACTTGGTTATCTGGTCGAATATAATCAAAATCATCTCAAATAAGGCAATTTTAAGCCAGTATTTATATTTGTTCATTGCTGAAACGTCCTTTCAATTTAATCTGAAAATATAATTTTAAACATAAAGGTCTATGGATATAAGATTTCTTCCTTTTTTAGTTTCCTTTAACACCCTGTTGAAAACGAAACGGCCTAACCCTCTTACGGAAATAATATCATTTTCCTTAATACTGTAACCGTTAGATGTTATTAATTTTCCATTAACAAACACCTTGCCGTTTTCGATATAGACAATAATACTGTTTCTGGACATATTAAAAGCCGTGGATATAACGCTGTCTAGCCTTACATTGGAAATGGTACCTGTTATATTCTTTAATGTAGGTTTAATATCCACGCTGTTATTAACCGGTAAAACCTCATTATCAATAAAAGTATGTTTGACCTTTGTGAGATTCTCACTTATATATTCTGCAATATCTGACATACAGTAAATATATGCAATGTTATCCTTTATAAAAATATCACCTATTTTACTTCTTACAATTCCTAAATTTAAAATAGCACCTAAATAATCCCTGTGAGTAAGATTGTCAGCATATTTGGAATTCTTTGGTGCAATTTTTATTATGGAAACTGGAATTTCCTCCTGATAATATATCTCCATTGTAGAAAATATGGCAATTTTTCTTTCTGCATAATTATTACCCCCTGTAAGGTTAATTCTAACAGGAGGTAATTTATTTTTCACTGATTCTAATATATTTATTTCATTTATGTTTAAAAACTCGGTGTTGGTATATATATTTCTATTAAATGCCACATCTGCAAGCTCATTAAACCTGTTTATTAGAAAATGTTCTTCTTTATTCAAATCTATTCACCGTAATAACTTCTCCTGGATTCATAGGATGCTGAATTGTAATCACTAGTTCTGTCACTGATACTGTCTGCGAAATCCCCTGTAATGTCAACAGAGCTTGGAGTTACTAAATATATGTACCCACTAATCTTTTGAAGATTTCCTCTTATGGCATAACATCCGCCACTGACAGAATCAACTATACGCTGTGCCAGTTCTAAACGCATTCCTTCTAAGTTAAGTACCACTGACTTTCCATCTAATAATGTATCAATAATATCCTTTGTTTCCTCATAAGCTGTCGGCTTAATAACACATACTTCCATATCACTGTTACTTCTCATTGGTACTACCTTGCTGCTTCTTGTACTTCTTCCACTATTTCTTGCGGAAGATGTTGAACGGGTAGTTCTTGTTCTTGAAGGTGTAGGTGACGGTGCTGATTCAAAGTCATCATCCCTTACCACTCTTTCACGTTTTTTCTTTACTACCGGCTCTGCTTCCTCTGCATTATCCTCTTCGTAATCATCATAGAAATCATCATCGTAATCATCTTCATAATCCACGGTGAAAATATTTTTAAATTTATCCCCAAATTTTGACATCATTCTCTCCTATATCTATCATTAAATTTATATATTATAATTTCTCTCACCAAATATTCCGGTTCCAACTCTAACCATGGTAGCACCTTCTTCCACAGCCACCATATAGTCACCTGTCATTCCCATTGAAAGAACATCCATACTAACATTATCAATGTTTTTATCTCTTATGTCAACCGATAATTTCTTAATTTCCCTAAAGTATTCTCTGTTACTTTCAGGATCCTCCGTATATGGTGCAATTGTCATAAGCCCTTTAATTCTTACATGTTCAAATTTTGCAATTTTTCTTATAAGTTCTTCTGTCTCCTTTGCATTTATGCCAAATTTGCTTTCCTCCTGAGCTATATTTACTTCCACTAATATATCACAAACCTGATTATGTTTAGCAAACTCTTTTTCAATCTGTTCTGCTAATCTTAAAGAATCAACAGAGTGAACAAGATACGTTTTACCAACTAAATATTTAACTTTATTTCTCTGTAAATGACCTATCATGTGCCATCTGATATTTTTCGGTAAAACATCATATTTATCGCATAATTCCTGAACCTTATTTTCCCCGTAATCTAATGTTCCTGACAAAAGAGCTTCCTCTATGGCAGAAACCGGTTTGGTTTTACTTACTGCAATAAGGGTTACCTCTTCAGGATTTCTTCCTGCCTTTTCACATGACTTAACAATATTTTCTCTTACCTTGCTGATATTTTCATTTATCATTTCTTTTCACCTTCCTGTTATATCTATTGGTAAATAACCTGATTTTCCGTCACCTTAGATGCATCTAATACAATTCGGTCATAAATCTTCAGGCTATAATCCATGATCTTAATAATGTTATATTCATCTGTGCTGTCTAAAATAGATACCACGGTAAAAACAGTATAACCATTGTTTATATTATAGGCACCCATAAACTTTCTGGTATGACCTATAACATATGTTTCGTGGGAGTCAGGCTTCGTAATAACTTCTCCGTCATTAAAATACAACCTGGATACATAATAATTCTCATCATCTGCATATGCAATAGGAGGATAATATATCTTAGATTCTCCCTTGTTTCTGTCACTGCTTTGAACGTTAAAGCCTACATTATTGTCATTCTTTCCCTTTGTACTGTATTTTGCCGGAATAACATACAAATCATTTGATACGATAGATGACTTTGGCACCTTATATCCGTTTTTTGGAGTATTGACAATTTCAATATCAATATATCTGTCTGTAGCATATCTAACAACATATTTTGAAAGAGTAATTACTCCATAATATTTTTTATCAGTGCCTCTGACTACCTTGATGTTGGCAGTGGTATTTAAACCGTCTTTTAAAAATTTTATTTTTATATTAGCATAATCAGACTTTCTTTCCTTTGCCTCTTTTTTGTATTCACGGGCAGTCTTTTTAGTCAACTGAACTGCTATGCTCCATTCATCGGAATTGATGGTCTTGTAAACCGGTGCGCCTTTTTCTATTTTATCTCCCGACGAAAATAAAGCTGAATTATATAATGATTTATCAAACATTGATGCCTTTAGTTTTTTTGACGTTAACGTTTCAAAATCATCAACCCTGTAAAGAACAATTCCTGTAGCAGCTGACTTTTCTATGGCAAAATTTCCACCGTTTTTCTTTGCTAACTGTTGTAACGAGTTCATATTAAGCAAGTCCACAATGGAACCCTTTAATGTACTTTTAAAATCATAAACATCAGAAAAATCCATGTCGTCATAATTGTTGCTATAATCATACAGCAAATTGGAAATCGTCTGCATGTTTTCATCAGTCATATTAGAGTAATCCTCTCCTGCCTTTGACAGTAGCTGATTTAAATTTCCTGTGGAATCAATACTATACAAGGTGGAATTTTTTGAAACACGGGAGCCTTCCCTGATAAAATAATCAACATAACCTGTCTGATTAGCATATTCAATTATTTCATTTCTCATTGCTATACCAACGTAGGAAGTGTTAATTCCCTTTGCATTTGACCCTGTAACAACCTCATAATATTTTGTTTTTTCTGTTGTAAAGTAAATAACAGCATTTATCAATATGTAAACAAGTATAAGACCAAATACAACTATTCCTATATTTATGCTAATAGGTGAGTTAAATTTAACTACCTTTTTTTTTCTTTTTCTTTTTTGCTTTTCCATTATGTTTCTCCTAAAATTCAACTTTCATTATCTAATATTCTTATTACTAAGTCAATATTTTAAAACATTTTTAAATGTATTATTTTTTTTATTTTGGAAAAAATAATAGCAGTCATTAAAGGAGGTAAATACATGAAATCTAAAGGTTTTGATTATTTTGTACTGACACTTGTTATTATCGGTGCCATTAACTGGGGACTAATCGGCTTTTTTAAGTTTGACCTTGTAGCTTTTCTCTTTGGTCAGATGACATGGCTTTCAAGAATTGTATATGCCATAGTTGGAATATCCGGCTTGTATACCATTAGTCTTTTTGGCAGAGTATGCTCTTTTGGCGAAAACAGATAATATTTCTTAAGTGTTTTAAACATACTTTATAAGCTTATAAGACAAACAGTAATAAAACATCCATATACTATAGTTTAAATCTATAATATATGGATGTTTTATTTAAATATTTACTAATTTTTGTAAATTTCACGCCACTCTAAATCTCCTCTGTTAAGTGATTTAATCAGTAGCTCTGCAGTTGCAATATTTGTTGCTAAAGGAATATTATGCATATCACACAGTCTGACTGCCTTGTGAATATCAGGCTCATGTGATTTTGGGTTAAAAGGATCACGAAGAAAAATAAGCAAATCCAAATCGTTCTGCTCTATCTGGGAGCACATTTGCTGTTCTCCTCCTAAGTGACCTGCTAAATATTTATAAACTGATAAGTTGGCAGCTTCCTCAATAAGTCTGCCTGTAGTTCCTGTGGCAAACAATGAGTGCTGACATAAAATTCCTCTATACGCAATACAAAAATTCTGCATTAATTTCTTTTTTGAATCATGTGCTATTAATCCGATGTTCATATTATCCTCCATTCCATAAGAATAGTATACCTAAATATTTCCAAAACTTCCACAAAAATTATGTTAAATTTAAAATTTTTTCAAAAAAATTTGTTTATTTAATTCTTAAACTCTTGCTTTCGTCCGTTGTAATCCAATATTTAGAACTATTCCCACACCAATATACATACTAAGGAGCGATGTAAGACCATAACTTACAAAAGGCAGGGTCACACCTGTATTAGGCAATAAGAATGTAGCAACTGCAATATTTACAAAGGATTGAATTGCAATCAACACCCCAAATCCGAAACAAAACAGCTTTCCGGAAAACGTGGGGGCTCTGGAGCCTGTTATAAAACACTCAAGAACAATCATAAATAACAAAAGAATTACTGCAGCCGCTCCAACAAATCCCAGTTCTTCACCTACTATTGTAAAAATAAAGTCTGTATGGGACTCTGAAAGGAGTTTACCGTTTTTAACTGATGTTACCGTGTTATTATATAATCCCTTTCCTGTTAAACCACCTGAACCAATTGCCAAAAGGGAATTTTCCTGCTGATATCGTATCTTTTTGGCTGTTTCATTATCGTCCTGGAAGAAACCTACAATACGGTTATACTGATATTCACTTAATATTTTCTTTCCTGTATCCGGCTGAACAACAAAATATCCGAAAATACAAAATACCGGTATTGCAATTACAATAACTGCAGTTACAATTTTATGGTTAATTCCTGATAAAAACAATATAGCTGCCATGGTTACTGCTATTACAATAGTTGTTGATAAGTCGGGCTGTGCCAATATAAGTACCATTGGAGCGCCTAAAAACAAAACTGCACCACCTAATGTCTTAAAGGTATCAAGGGTTTCACGCCTTTTATAAAGGTACGTGGCAATAAATATTATTAAAAATATTTTTGTAATTTCCGACGGCTGAAACTCTGTAAAGCCTAAATTAATCCATCTTTTAGCACCTTTATTTACAGTACCAAC
>NZ_CAKVZL010000008.1:14586-44975 GCF_934835595.1 Eubacterium sp. AF15-50 | reverse complement strand
TTGTCTTTATCAACTGTTGTAAACCTTTTACCGGTAGATATGAAACCTGCACTGGTATCAATACTGTATCTGCACAGGCAAGGGCATTAATTGTAATAATTCCAAGACTAGGCATACAGTCAACTAAAATATAATCGTAATCATCTTCTACTTCTCTTATAAACTCTCTCATTAGCAATTCTCTACTCATAACATTTACCAAAGAAACTTCTATTCCTGATAATTCAATATTTGATGGCAATATATCTATCCCTTCTTCGTGCTTAACTATTCCTCTACTGGCTGGTAGCTCTTCTTCGTTTACTATATCCATAAGCACATTTGCAAGTGTATAATCTAACTGGTCCGGTTCATTTATACCTACACTAATTGTCAAACTTCCCTGAGGATCCGCATCTATTAAAAGGACTCTCTTTCCTTCTCTTGCCAAACCCACTCCCAAATTTAATGTTGTTGTAGTCTTTCCTACTCCACCCTTTTGATTTGCTATTGCTATTATTTTACTCATTTGTTTTCTCTCCTTCGTCTCTAAAACTTTTTAACTTTCTGTTTCCCATACTGCTGTTTTTAAGCCTTTTTTGTTCTGCCATTTTCTTTTCAAAGTTCTCCACCCTCTGCTGCTCTTTTAGATTCTCATTTTCTTCTATCTTTAAAAGAATCATTGAAATTACTTTAATCAATTCCATTAATTCATCATTTTTAGGCGTAACTTTATCCAGCCTTTTTAATTCTTCATATACATATGTAAGTTGCGCCTTAAGGGCTCCAAACACGCGAATGGAACCCTTTACAACTACTTTATGGTCTGTTGTTCTCTTTATTAAATAATCCTGCTTTGTAAGTCCTGATATGTCTACAAGTCTGTTTAATAACTCTGCTTCTTCATCAGAAACTCTAAATGCAACTACTCTGCTGCGCCATCTTCCTTTGCTATCCAATTTTCTATCAGACATCTCCTAATTCTCCTTTAATTTCATCCAGTTTATTAATCATCTCCAATTGCTTTGATGGGAACAAATGCGCATAGTGATATGTAATTCTTACACTTTCATGGCCCATTCGTTCTGCAATCTCCAATGCTGAAAATCCCATATTTATAAGAAATGAAACATGACTGTGTCTTAAATCATGCAATCTGATTTTCGGTACTCCCGACATTTCACTTCCCCTTTCCATTTCATGTTGAAAATATCTTTTTGATAATGGAAATATTCTTTCTTTTCCGTCAGGCTCATACATACTATTAATCAGGTCTTCCATTTCTTCATTTAAAAACTCCGGCATATATATTGTTCTTACACTTTTTGCAGTTTTAGGAGTTAATATTAGCTTTTCACCTCTTACCACCTGATAATTTTTAGTAATGGAAACCGTCTTCTTTTCAAAGTCAAAATCTTCCGGAGTTAGTGCTAATAATTCTCCAATTCTTAATCCACACCAATAAAGCATTTCAAATCCATAAAATGATAATGGCTTGTCCATCACACATTCAATAAATGCTTTATATTGTTCCTGTGTCCAAAACATTATGTTGCCTCCTCTTTTACTTCCCATGCTGCCGGCAATCTTTGCAGGATTGTTCTTCAAATCATAAAATTTTACAGCATGGTTGAATATCGCGCTTAACTGTGCGTGTAATGTTGCAAGATATGACTGGGAATATGACTTTCCTTGTTCATCCCTATACTCAATCATTTCTTTCTGCCAATGTCTTACATCCTTTGCAGATATTTCTATCATTTTTCTTTCTCCAAAGAACGGTATGATTTTTGCTTTTACCATTGTTTCCTTGTTTTCCCAGGTTGTCTCCTTAACTCTATGCCTTACATCAGCCTCGTAAATCTCATAAAATTTTGAAAATGTCATATCAAGATTAAAATTTCTTTTAAGCTTTTCAGTAGTTTCCCATTCACTTGCCTCTCTCTTTGTTACAAATCCACGTTTTGTTGTCTGTTTCTTTACTCCGTAATAATCAACGTAACGAAACTTTACATACCAACTGTTTCTTTTTTCATCTTTGTAAACTGACATTTTTTCCTCCTACTCCTCGTTGTAAATAAGTTTCTTAAAAAAGTACTTTGTATTTACTTTTCCTCGAACTACGATATATCCTTTTTCTTTTAGTTCAGCATTAAGCATTCTTATGATTTCATATGCCTTTCCTTCTGAAATATTTAGCATCTCTGTTACATCCTGAACTTCCATAAACATCTTATCTGTCATATTTCTAATCTCCTTTCTCTCTCTTGATTAAATTGTTTTTGTTTGACCGTAGTTCTACTTTAGTCCTTTTACTTTACAAATAGGAGTTAGTGGCACTATACCTTTTCCTTTAATAAACTTCCTTTTTACTCTTGTAACCAATGTTAAAATAATTTGTTTTTTTATCTGGCTTAAAGCTCCAATTTCCTTTATTTATCGGCTTTTCAAGCAAAAAAAGAAGAGCTATTTCAACTTATTAGTCAAAATAACTCTTCTTATTCTTGATTTTGTTCTCAAAATGTTCTCATAAGAGACTTATATTCTGTGTTTTCCCTTTATTTATGGGGTGTTCGAACATACGTTCGCTTATTCAAACTCTATCGTTCCAGGTGGCTTACTGGTCAAATCGTACATTACTCGATTGACCCCCTTCACCTCATGTATTATTCTGTTCATTACCTTATTAAGCACCTCATACGGTATTTCAGCTGACTCTGCCGTCATGAAATCAATTGTTTTTACGGCTCTGAGGGCTATTGCGTAGTCATATGTTCTCTCGTCCCCCATTACACCTACTGAACGCATATTTGTCAGTGCTGCAAAATACTGATTGATTTCTTTATCAAGCCCTGCTTTCGCAATTTCTTCTCTGTAAATTGCATCTGCATCCTGAACTATTTTCACCTTTTCAGCTGTTACTTCGCCTATTATTCTGATACCAAGTCCAGGTCCAGGGAATGGCTGACGGAATACCAGATATTCCGGAATACCCAGCTCCAGACCTGCCTTACGGACTTCATCTTTGAACAGGTCACGAAGCGGCTCAATTATTTCCTTAAAATCAACATAGTCAGGTAATCCACCTACATTATGATGTGACTTAATTACCGCTGACTCGCCACCCAGACCACTTTCAACTACATCAGGATAAATCGTTCCCTGAACCAGATAGTCCACGGCTCCGATTTTTTTGGCTTCCTCTTCAAACACACGGATAAACTCTTCACCTATTATTTTACGTTTTGCCTCAGGTTCTTCCACACCTGCCAACTTTTTATAATATCTCTCCTGGGCATTTACACGGATAAAATTCAAATCATATGGACCATCAGGTCCAAATACTGCCTCAACCTCATCACCCTCATTTTTTCTCAAAAGGCCATGGTCAACAAATACACATGTCAGCTGTTTTCCAATCGCCTTCGCCAAAAGCACTGCTGCCACTGATGAATCAACACCACCTGATAAGGCACAAAGAACCTTACCGTCGCCTACCTTTTCACGAATGGCCTTAATGGAATTTTCCACGAAAGAATCCATCTTCCAGTCCCCTGCGCAACCACATACGTTAATTACATAGTTACTGAGAATTTCCTTACCACGCACTGTGTGAAGCACTTCCGGGTGGAACTGTATTGCGTAAAGCTTCTTTTCCGGACATTCAGCTACAGCCACAGGACAATTCTTTGTATAACCTGTAATTTTAAATCCAGGTGCAACCTTTGAAATATAGTCGAAATGACTCATCCAGCAAACTGTATCTTCCTCAATTTCCTCAAACAATTTAGATGTTGTATCTACATGAACTTCCGTCTTGCCATATTCACGAACAGGAGCTTTTTCAACCTTACCACCTAAAATATGTTGCATAAGCTGCGCTCCATAGCAAAGTCCAAGAACCGGAATACCTAATTCAAACAGGTCTTTTGTATATGTTGGTGCACCTTCTTCATAACAGCTGTTTGGTCCACCTGTCAAGATAATTCCCTTAGGATTCATAGACTTAATCTTTTCAATATCTGTTTTATATGAATAGATTTCGCAATATACGTTGCATTCACGGACACGACGTGCAACCAGCTGATTGTACTGTCCGCCAAAATCTATTACAATAACTAACTCTCTTTTCATTTTGCCTCCTCTATCATAAGAATATTGCCCAAGTAAAGCACTTCTTGTTATTTTACTTCATTTTCCCTAAATGTACAAGAAAGTTCTGCTATATTAAAGACATTTCCCTATGTAAAATATCTCATTCTACAGCAAAACTTTCTTACAAACTTTATTTTTTTATTTTCATGGTCTTTTTAATTCCTGTTTTCTTTCCCAAAAGCTTTTTCCGTTCTTCTCCGTTGTTTCCTCCTTCGTAAATAATTAATTATTTGTTTTTCTCTAACATCATTTTGACGTACTTTCCGGTATAACTCGTCTTATGTTCAGCTACCTTTTCCGGTGTTCCTGCCACAACAACAGTACCTCCCCGGTCTCCTCCGTCCGGTCCCATATCTATAATATAATCTGCCGCCTTAATAACGTCAAGGTTGTGTTCAATAACTATTACAGTATTCCCCTCATCAGTAAGACGTTGGAGAATTTCCACTAATTTATGAACATCTGCAAAATGAAGTCCCGTAGTTGGTTCGTCCAAAACATATATGGTTTTTCCTGTGCTTCTTCTGCTAAGCTCCGTAGCTAACTTAATACGCTGCGCCTCTCCACCGGAAAGCTGGGTTGAAGGCTGTCCTAACTTAATATAGCCCAAACCAACATCATAAAGAGTTTTTACCTTATTATATACTCTTGGAACATTTTTGAAGAAATCCATTGCCTCTTCCACTGTCATTTCCAACACATCATATATATTTTTGCCCTTATACTTAACTTCCAAAGTTTCTCTATTATATCGCTTTCCGCCACATACCTCACATGGGACGTACACATCCGGAAGGAAATGCATCTCAACCTTCAGGATTCCATCACCGGAACAGGCTTCACATCGTCCACCTTTTACATTAAAACTAAAACGTCCCTTCTTATATCCCCGCTCTTTTGCATCCACCGTTGCTGCAAATAAATCCCTTATCATATCAAACATTCCTGTGTAAGTAGCCGGATTTGAACGGGGTGTTCTGCCAATAGGTGACTGGTCTATATTAATAACCTTATCCAACTGTTCAATTCCTTCAATACCCTTGCATTTTCCCGGAATAATCCTTGCCCTGTTGAGTTTTCGTGCCAGGCTCTTATACAAAATCTCATTAACCAAAGAACTTTTTCCTGAGCCGGAAACTCCTGTTACACAGGTAAAAACTCCCAAAGGAAACTTAACATCAATATTTTTAAGGTTATTTTCTTTTGCACCTACTACTTTAATAAAACCTGTAGGCTTTCTTCTTGTTTCAGGCACCGGTACCTGCAATTTTCCACTAAGATATTTGCCTGTAATGGAATCTTTATTTTTCATTATTTCTTTAGCTGTACCTGCTGCCACAACTTCGCCACCGTGTTCACCGGCTCCCGGTCCGATATCAACCACATAGTCTGCCGCTAACATTGTATCTTCATCATGTTCAACCACTATTAAAGTATTTCCCAAATCTCTCAAATGCTTAAGGGTTGCCAACAGCTTTTCATTGTCATTCTGGTGCAAACCAATACTAGGTTCATCCATAATATAAGCCACACCAACCAGACCGGAGCCAATCTGGGTTGCCAGTCTTATTCGCTGTGCCTCTCCACCGGAAAGGGTTCCGGTAGCCCTTGACAAACTTAAATAATCCAGACCTACATCTATTAAAAACTGAAGTCTGCCCTTTATTTCCTTTAATATTTCCTTACCTATTGCCAGTTGCGCTGAAGTAAGCTGTACCTCATCCAGAAAAGCCCTTAAATCCCTGACAGGCATTTCCGTCATTTCGTAAATATTCTTATCTCCAATGGTTACAGCCAGCGACTCAGGTTTAAGCCTCTGTCCATGACAGGTTCCACAAGGAGTAATTCTCATATATGTTTCATATTCTGCCTTACTGGATTCCGCTCCTGTTTCACGATATCTTCTCTCTACATTTCTAATTAAACCCTCAAAGGCAATATCATATGTTCCTATTCCCCTTTGACCCTTATAATGAACCGGCACCTTCTCTCCGTTGGTTCCATTAATAAGAATATCCTGAATATTTTTAGGATATTCTTCAAAAGGAGTATCAAGGTCAAAGTCATACCTCTTACACAAAGCCTGCAAAATAGCATTGGTAAAACTCTTTGGATCATTGGCACTTTGCCATCCCAAAACAACTATTGCCCCCTGATTTATACTTAAACTTTTATCAGGAATCATTAAATCCACGTCAAATTCCATTTTGTAACCTAATCCAAAACAATCAGGACAGGCTCCGAAAGGATTATTAAAGGAAAAACTTCTTGGCTGAATTTCGTCAATGCTGATTCCACAATCAGGACAGGCAAAATTCTGGCTAAATGTAACGGTTTCGCCACCTATTACATCAACCTCCATTAATCCATTTCCCAGCTTCAGGGCATTTTCAATGGAATCCGTAAGTCTTTTTTCTATTCCCTCTCTGATACTTAATCTGTCAATTACGATTTCTATGCTATGCTTAATGTTTTTATCCAGTTTTATTTCCTCTGACAACTCATACATATTACCATCTACACGGACTCTTACATAGCCGCTTTTTTTTGCACTTTCAAATACCTTTTCGTGTCTGCCTTTTTTTCCTCTTACTATAGGTGCCAATATCTGAAATTTAGTTCTTTCAGGCAATTCTAAAACCTTATCCACCATTTCATCTATTGTCTGCTTCTTGATTTCCTTGCCACACTTTGGACAATGAGGTATGCCTGCTCTGGCATACAAAAGTCGCATATAGTCGTATATTTCTGTTACTGTACCCACTGTTGAACGGGGATTTCTGTTAGTGGATTTTTGGTCAATGGAAATGGCCGGTGGCAATCCCTCAATGCTCTCCACCTGGGGTTTTTCCATTTGTCCTAAAAACTGTCTGGCATAGGAAGACAATGACTCCATATACCTTCTCTGTCCCTCTGCATAAATAGTATCAAATGCCAAAGATGATTTACCGGAACCGCTTAATCCTGTAATAACCGTAAATTCATCCCTTGGTATGTCAATATCTATATTCTTCAAGTTATGCTCGCAAGCACCTTTAATTCGTATATATTTTTTCTTCTCTGCCATGTCAATCCTTTCCTTACTGTCTTACTTACCAATTATCATTTATTATACATAAGCTTCAACTCTGCCAATTTTTCACGCATTTCTATTGCAGTTTCAAAATCTAATTCCGCTGCTGCCTTCTGCATCTTCTTTTCTACTTTATCCATAAGCTTCTTAAGTTCCTTCTTATCCATAGATTCAGGATCTTTTTCAATGTCATTAATTCTCTTATCAACTTCCTTAGAAATACTTATAAGGTCTCTAACTGCTTTCTTAATGGTAGTTGGCGTAATGCCATTCTCCTTATTGTATTTTTCCTGTATTTCACGACGTCTGTTTGTTTCAGAAATAGCTTTGTCCATAGACTCTGTAATGGAATCTGCATACATAATTACATGACCTTCCGAGTTTCTCGCCGCTCTTCCTATAGTCTGTATCAGCGATGTTTCTGAACGCAAAAAACCTTCCTTGTCAGCATCTAATATGGCAACAAGGGATATTTCCGGTATATCCAGACCTTCTCTTAAAAGGTTAATTCCAACCAAAACATCAAACACGTCTAATCGCATGTCACGTATTATCTCAGTTCTTTCAAGAGTATCTATGTCAGAATGGAGATACTTAACCCTGATGCCCACATCCTTCATGTAATCCGTAAGGTCTTCCGCCATTCTCTTAGTTAATGTAGTAACTAAAATTTTATTTTTCTTTTCCACTTCTTTATTTATTTCAGATACAAGGTCATCAATCTGCCCCTTAACAGGCCGCACATCAATTTTCGGATCTAACAGTCCTGTCGGTCTGATAATCTGTTCTGCCCTAAGCAGCTCATGCTCCTCCTCGTACACATTAGGAGTAGCTGACACAAAAAGCATCTGGTCTATCATTCCCTCAAATTCCTCAAATTTAAGAGGACGGTTATCTTTGGCTGAAGGCAGTCTGAACCCGTAATTAACTAAGGTTGTCTTTCTTGACTGGTCGCCATTATACATACCACGAACCTGTGGAAGAGTAATATGACTTTCGTCAACTATCGTTAAAAAATCGTCTCCAAAATATTCCATTAAGGTATGAGGTGTAGCTCCCGGCTCTAATCCTGCCATATGTCTTGAATAATTCTCAATTCCTGAGCAGATTCCCGTTTCCCTGAGCATTTCCATGTCAAAATTGGTACGCTCCGCAATTCGCTGCGCCTCTATCAGCTTGTCCTCTGACTTAAAATATGCCACCTGCTCAGCCAGCTCTGCCTCAATTGCCTTTATAGCTCCTTCCATTCTCTCCGGTGGAATAACATAATGTGAATTAGGGAATATGGCAACGTGCTCTAGCTCCCTTTTCACCTCACCTGTTAATGTATCAATTTCCGTAATTCTTTCTATTTCATCATCAAAAAATTCCACTCTCACTGCACTGTCCGTGTAAGATGCCGGAAAAATCTCCAGATTCTCCCCCCGGACTCTAAATGTACCTCTTTTAAAATCCATATCATTTCTATCGTATTGGATTTCAATAAGCTTGTGGATAATGTCATCCCTGTCCCTTATGGTTCCCGGACGCAATGAAATGACCATGTTCTTGTAATCTATGGGATCACCTAATCCGTAAATACAGGAAACAGAGGAAACTATAATAACATCTCTTCTTTCAATAAGTGCCATAGTAGCCGAATGTCTAAGCTTATCAATCTCATCATTTATGGCACTATCCTTTTCTATATAAGTATCTGTACTAGGCACATACGCTTCCGGCTGATAATAATCATAGTAGGAAACAAAATATTCCACTGCATTGTTTGGGAAAAATTCTTTAAATTCCCCATACAGCTGTGCCGCCAATGTTTTGTTATGTGCTAAAATTAATGTAGGCTTATTAAGTTGGGCGATAACATTCGCCATGGTAAAGGTCTTTCCTGAGCCTGTAACTCCCAACAGTGTTTCAAACTGATTGCCCTTCTTAAATCCCTCAACCAACTCCTTAATTGCCTGGGGCTGGTCTCCTGTAGGTTTATATTGTGACACTAATTCAAAATGATCCATAAATGCTCCTAATCCGCTCTAATCCGGCGATTATATTTTAGAAATAGTAATTGTATTCTTAGTATGTTACTTGTCAAGTATATCATTCAAATAAAAAAAAGTACAGAACAAATCGAATGTTTGTTCTGTACCTTCTTTTAAAATATACCTTATTCTTCCTCAGCCTTAAACTGATCCTTTATAATCTCGCTTGTTTTTTCAAACTGACCTGACCAAACAGAAATAATATCCTGCATTTCAGAGAGTTTAGCCTTAAGCATGTCATCTAATTTTAAGTTTAATGAATCAAGCATTTTCATATTGTGATCCAGATTACTTGAAGCCAAAGCCAGTTTTTCTTCTAAATCCGCAATAATAACTTTTTTTCTGTTGTTTTCTTCCGTTAATTTGGCATTTGATTCTTTGTAGCTCTCAATTGCACTTTCCTGAAGCTTTCTTTCTGTTTCCTCTCTATTTTGAAGCTTGCTTGTAAGATTTTGAATTTCTCTATCCTTCTGTTCAATAGTTTCAGCTATGTATCTTTCTTTTTCTGCAATGGTATCATTAACATATTTGTCTTTCTCAGCCATTGCTTTTTCGTATGCCTGCTCTTTTTCCGCAAGTGCTTCCTGCAAACTAATGTTCAAATCAGCTTCCATTCTCCTTATCTGCTGATTCTTCTCTTCAATAATAGAATGGATACGGCTTTCCTTCTCAATATTCTCATTTTCCAGCTTCTTAGTAGCTTCTTCTATTGCACTTTGAAGCTTAGCCTCATATTCTTCCCTAGCCTTATCAACTTCCTTTTTCTTCTGTATTTTTACAAGTTTAATTTCCTGCTGCCAGCTTAAATAGCTGTTTTTCATATCATCTCTCTCGCATTCAGCGTCGTGAACAGCATCTTTTAACTTTTCTATTTCAAGCTCTGTCTCTCTTTTTAATGTCCTTATATATTCGTTTACACTTTTTTTATCATAACCTCTATAAGAAGTTTTAAACTGACTTTCCATTTCAGCATCGGCTCTTAATGATTCTATGGAAACTGAATTGTCTTTACCCAACATTGTTTATTTTACCTCCAACATATCATCTTTTTTTATGTTAAACCTTTTTGCCGTTCCTTCCGGAAACTCTATAAGGTATTTTGCCTTCTTTACCCTTTTGCAACACTTAGCTTTTGGTACTGCTTCATCCACCTGAACAACTTTGCTTTCTTTATTTATGTAAACCACATCAATGGGTGCCTTCATAAAGAAAGTGTGTATCTGTGAACATGGTTTTATCATTAATCCCCCCATACTGCGAATCTGCCCTTCTGATTTTCCCATAAGTCCCATAAATCTTGTCCAAAAATTGTTTGCCAGGGAAATTTTACAGATATTTACGTTATTTATGTATAAGTCTAATCTCTGCATTTTGTCTTCTTTCTTATATTTAGCCTAAAATATCCATTATATTCAAAGCTGCCGGTCCCAGCAGAACGATAAATATAACAGGGAATACAAACAATACCATAGGAATAAGCATCTTAACCGGTGCCTCCTTTGCCTTTCTTGCAGCTGTTCTCTTTCTTTCATTTCTAAGAACTTCCGCCTGAGACCTAAGAACTGTCTGTATAGATGTACCTAACTGATCTGCCTGAATCATTGCGGTAAGAAATGTTGTAAGTTCCTTTACTTTACAACGCTGTGCCAAATCAAGGTAAGCTTCTCTCTTACTTACACCACGTTGTATATCTCTGGTTGCCTGTATAAGCTGTTCCATAACAACGGTTTTATTTCTCTCATACAATCTCATTAATGCAGCATCAAATCCAAGACCTGCTTCTACACTTACAACCAGTAAGTCCATTACATCCGGCAAATCTAAACGTATACTCTCCTGATATTTTTTAGATTTTCCTTTAAGTATTTCTCCCGGAATTAACATTCCAACTAATCCACAAAAAATCATTGCCAGCACAAATTTATTGACACCCACATGTAATCTCATGCATATAATCATTGATAATATGACACCAACAAGTGCACATACAAGTTTAATAACTAAAAACTGCTCCGATGTTATATCCCACTGAACTATTGCTAACATATCATCAACTGTGCTATGCTTGTTCTCTTTTTCCTTCTGTCTGTTTCTTTTTGCAACTTTTTTTCTATTTTCTTCTTTCTTACGCTTTATTGCCTCTGAAACTTTAACTTTTTCTTTTTTAACATCATCAGCAATACTCTTTTCTTTTTCATTTCTAATATCTCTGATTCGCTCATCCTGTCTGTCAACGCCTGCTCCAACTCCCGAAAACAATCCTAAAAACAGTCCGAAAATAGCTACAGCAACAAGAAATGATATTAATAATGCTAATATATCCATAAACATACCTCATTAATACTTAATGTCTACAACCTTATTTATCATTATAAATCCAATAACCTCTAAAATTACACTTATAAGAAGTAAAATATTTCCTATAACTGTATTAAACAGTGGTCTTGCATATACCGGATTTATCATACTGATTAAAACCAGCAAAATAACCGGAAGTGCACCAATTATATATCCTGAAATTTTCCCACTTGACGTTAATGTCTTTATTTCTTCCTTAAGATCTAATCTGTTACGAATAGTTTCTGATATTTTATCAAGAACTTCAGTTAAATTACCACCAACTTTTCTTTGGATAAGTATGGTCTGGCAAAGCATTTCCAAGTCATCACTTCCGATTCTCTCACATAAAGAGTTAAAACTTGCCTCTAATGTCATACCTCTTTGAGTTTCCCTTGTTACTCTTCCAAATTCCTCTGCCATAGGTCCTTCCATGTCAACTGCTATATTTCCCATTGCTGTCTGAAAAGAATGTCCCGCCTTTAAGGCATTTGTAATAACAGTTATACCTTCTATTAACTGTGACTCCAAAGTTTCCTTTCTCTTCTTTTTCTTTTTTTGAATAAAAAGTAATGGGCCAAATGCTGCTATAAGTGCGACAATGATACAAATAGCAATGTACACTCCAAGCATCATCATTATGGTTGGTAAACCAATTGTTATTGCCACCCATAATGTCACAAAGGTCTGAACCGGCATCTTCATACCAAGATTATAAAGTTCTTCCTCTAAAAGCTGTAATTTCTTATGAGTAGTAGCAAATACACTGACCTTCTTCTTTTCCTTTTTTATTTTTAAATTAAATTTCCCCTTTTTCTTATCGCTTTTATTCCTTTCTTCTTCGCCAACCAAACCCATAACTCTGTCTTGAGTTTTTCTTTTACTTTCCGTAAAATTCTGTATTAAAATCACATACAGGCAAAAAAGAAATACCATTGCACATAAGCAAATCATTAATATTCTTATCATAGACACTCCTATCTGTTCTGCAAATTGCTAGAAGAACCAGTGGTCATCTACCTGAACTCCACTTGCTGTTATCTTCTCACAACATTTCGGTCTGATACCGGTACTGTAAAAATCACCAACAGACATATTATTTTCATCATAGCCTTCCTGACGATACTTAAATATTTCCTGCATGGTAATGGTATTCCCTTCCATACCGGTTACTTCACATATACTTGTAATTTTTCTTGATCCATCTCTAAGTCTTGCCTGCTGAACAATAAGATCAATGGCACCTGCAACCTGCTGTCTGATAGCTGATACCGGTAAGTCCATTCCTGCCATCATAACCATTGTTTCGATACGTGCCAAACAGTCTCTTGCTGAGTTAGCATGAGCAGTAGTTATAGAACCTTCATGACCTGTATTCATAGCCTGAAGCATATCTAATGTCTCGCCTCCACGAACTTCTCCGACGATAATTCTATCCGGTCTCATTCTCAATGCATTACGAACCAAATCTCTTATGGTTATGGCTCCATTTCCCTCTAAGTTAGCCGGTCTGCTTTCCAATGTAACAACATGTTCCTGCATAAGTCTAAGTTCAGCTGCATCTTCTATTGTTACAATTCTTTCATTGGACGGTATAAAGGCAGAAAGCACATTAAGTAATGTTGTCTTACCTGAACCGGTACCACCGGATACAAGAATATTTAACTTGCCCCTAACTGCCGCTTCAAGGAACTCTGCCATATCATCTGAAAGTGAACCGAATTGTTTTAAATTTTCTACTGAAAGTGGTTTCTTAGAAAACTTTCTTATTGTAATTGTTGTTCCGCCTAAGGCTAATGGTGGCATTATGGCGTTAACACGGGAACCATCTTCAAGTCTGGCATCAACCATAGGATTTGAATCATCTATTCTTCGTCCTAAAGGTGTTACTATTCTGTCAATAGTTCTCCTAACATGTTCTTCATTTTTGAAAGTTACATTTGTTTTCAGTAACTTTCCCTTACGTTCTACATATATCTGCTTAGCACCATTAACCATGATTTCAGATACGCTGTCATCATTAATCAGGTTTTCAAGAGGTCCTAATCCAACAATCTCATCTATTACATTTTTTGTAATAGTCATTTTTTCAGTATTATTTATCTCCGGATGACTTTCTGTTAAATACTCGTCAATAAGAGATTTTATTGTATCAATTGTAACTTCATCCTGCTTGGCTAACACCTTTGTAACTTCTCTGTGGGTTTCATCCTGCACTGCTACAAACTGTTCGTCATCTGCTCCCGGAATTATATATGTATCATTTGCGCCTACCGTACCGGCAGTCTGCTTTAATGAATAATTTTTTTGTTCTTCCTTTTCTGCCGCAGCTATTGCCTCTTTTTTCTGCTGAGCTTCCTTTTCATTGTTAGCTGTAGTAATTCTCTCTAATAATCCCATCTAAAATCTCCTTATATGTCCTGACTGTTTACATAATTCAATATGGCTTTTGATGCTTTAGAGCGAGGTGCAACATCTACAAGAGGAATACCTCTGTTAATAGCTGAGATTGCACTTTTAGAGTCACGTGGTATTACTAAATCCATATCCTTATTCAAAGTGGACTCCATATCTTTTCTCTTTATGTATGATTCTCCATCCTTATTCAATACCATCTTAACTTTATCAAAATGTCCTAATGTCTTTAAAACATCCAAGCACACTTTTGTATTCTTTAATGTTGATATTTCCGGATTTGTAACAAAATAGATACTGTCTGAAATATCTAATGCATGCAAAACAAACTCGTCAATTGTAGGACTCATATCGAAAATAATATAGTCAAATTCCTTTTTTAGTACATCTGCAATCATGCTTATATGCTCAGGTTTAACTATTTCTGCAAGCTCCGGAGATGCCGGTGCACATAAAATACTTACCCCTGTATTATGCTTATAAAGATAACGTTTAATTGATGAACGGCTAAAAGAACCTTCCTTTACTAAATCTGATATGGTTTCAAATCTTGGTACATTCATAAAAATTCCAACGTCGCCAAACTGTAAATCTAAATCAATAAGTACTACATCTTTTCCTTTTTCCTGCAATGCAGTAGCTAAATTAACTGATACAGTGCTTTTTCCCGTTCCACCTTTCGTACCAAAAACGGAGATAGTTTTTCCATTCTTAGTTCCAACAAATCCATCTTCTGATTCTTCGCTGTCATCTATTGTTGCAATATTTTCCTTTTCAATTTCACCTACAATGCTTCTGTATATGGAATCTTCATTATCGTCCTTAGAAATAACCTTTGTTATTCCACATTCCATAGCTTTAGTTAATACATTAACATCATAGTTTCCTGTAATCAAAATCAAAGCCTTATCTTTTACAGTTCTATTTATTTTTTCTACAAAATTACTCTCTGCATCTGCAAACTGCTCTGAATATATGATAATGGCGTCACAATCACTGACTGTAATTTTATCTAAATTTCTAGGCTCAAGTTCTAACAATCCTGCAAATTCAAATCCACTACCATTTATAATTTTTTTTAAATATGCATTACCGCTTTCAGTGGTAAGCCCTAATACTTTGTACTTTCCTGCCATTACATTATATTCCTTTCTTTAAATTTATTCTTTTATCATATCTGATGAAGAGTAAGGTCCACCATGAATTACACGGTTATTATTCTTGTATCTAAGAGAGATTGATACCTTGCCCATTTCTTTTGCAGTAGCAAGTTTTGCACACTGTTTAGGTGAAAGTTCAAGAGTCAAACTTGTATAAACATCTAAAGGTGTTGTTGTATATCCCTCGTCACCGACGCGAAGTACCTTTACTGCTTCAGCTATAACTGATGTAACCTTTCCTTTTACTTCCATATTCTGTCTGTCTTCTGTTCCAACCTTCTGTACAGGTGAACCATCCACTACTGCTATTACATCTACTAAGTCACCGGCTTCTATATAACCTGCAACCCCTGTATCATGGTCAACTTCCACTGACATTGCTCTTTTTCCTTCCGCAATCTGATAAGATAAAGATGCACCGCCGTTTTTACTTGATACAAACTTAGATGTTATAAGCTGTTCATCAGCCACAATATCGTCTTTTGCAACAGAGCCAACTACATCTGCTCTCTGTCTTGCAGCCTTTGGATGAATACCGTCTACAGGCATATCAACTTCTTTTACCATCTTGTCTGTAACCGTTGTATTAGCCGGAATATCAGTTAATGCCACTACAACTTTCTCTGTTTTATAATTTACGCTGCCGTCTCCGTTCTTCTTATCATAGGAACTTAAGAATCCATATATTAATACTGAACTTAATAAAGCTGCAACTACTGCTATTATGTATATTTTTTTCATTATTTTTTACTCCGTTCTACCGCATAACCAATGCGATGCTTTTTATATTTTAATTGTCTTTTACCTTGCTCCTACATTTTTAGACTTAGCCTCATAATATTCGCCAAAAGCTGTCTGTCCTACGAATGTAAGCATTTTAACTTTACATTCCACACTGACCGTAACCTTTTCATTATCTATGTCTACGTCAATTTTAGGAGATTCTGCACCCTTGCTAAGGTTATCCCTAACTCTTTTTTTTGTATCATCAATTAATTTGTTCTTTTCAGAATCTTCAATGTCTGCACCATTTATAACAGCATATCTGACTCCTGAAAAAGCGGCACTCTCTATTGAATATTTATTTGAATATGCCCATCCCATATCTATTATTCCACACAATATGGTCAAAAGTAAGGGTACAACAAGTGCAAATTCCACCATAGACTGACCCTTTTCGCTTTTAAGAATTTTTTTAATCACATTATTACCTCCCACCATCTTATATGTAAATCAATCTCGCAAGTATAAATATTTTAAAAGGTCTAAACTGCACCTTTTACACTTATTTTATTACATTTTTGTTGATTTCTGCATATTTGCTATCTAATTTAGTGCCAACGGTTGTAAGTGCTGCAACAACTACCAATGCAATAAGACCTATTATCAATACATACTCTACCATTCCCTGACCTTCCTCATTTCTAAGAAAACTTCTAAGCATTGTTTTTTCTCCTAATTCATTATAAATTTCCAAAAATCAATCATTACACTTTCATTTATAAGCATTACAACCATCATTGCTACCGCCATAAATGGTCCCATTGGTATCATTTCATACATTGCATTTTTTAATGATGTTCGTCCTTTAATAAACTCATAAATTAAAACTCCGATTCCCATGAGAACTATCGCATATAACAGCCCGTTTATTCCTAAACAAAATCCCATAACAGCTGCAAGTTTTATGTCTCCGGCACCAACAGATTTTCCTATAAACGCCGGAATCATAAACACTACAAATCCTGCCACAAAACCGATTAAAGAACTAATTATATTAAACTCCGGAACCCATGTAACACCAAACAAAGCCGGAATACCTATAATTAATTTTGCCACAAGCATCAATAAAAGTATTTCATTAGGTATTATTCTGTGATGTAAATCTGTAACAAATATAAGAATGCACGCTAGTAGCATTAACAATATATATATAATTTCCCATATTCTATTAACATTAACAACTGTAAAACAACCTACAACTATTGATAATATTGTGATAATGCTCTCTTCCTTTTTGCTTGTTTTAAACACCCGGCTTCTTTTTTCTAAAAGAACCTTTTCAAAAAAAATACTAATAAGACTGCATCCAATACCGGATATCATTCCAATTAACATTTTTATTGCCACTATCTCCATAATTTAACACCTCATGTAAACCAGATTAGTTGCTCACCAGATAACGTCATATTCACATCATGTATAAATTTTATATTAAATAAGGCGAGTCCATAAGACCCGCCTTATCATCAATTATGATATATAGGCAATCATACAAATTCCTATACACCCAACCTTAGTATGTAACCCATCCTAGGTCATCATGATTATCAATAACCAAATCATCTGGTTGTTTTCTCTTATTTAAGATTGTTTGAAACCTGGTTGAATTTTCCACCAATTGCTCCAGATAAAACTGTGATAGCTGCGATAACTGCAACAGCGATTAATGCAATGATTAATGCATATTCTACCATTCCCTGACCGCTTTCATCCTTTAAAAATCTCTTTAACATAATGTTCTCCCTTCTTAACTTATAATTTTTTATAATACTTTCAACAACTCAGTGTTGAAAAAAATTACTTAAATAAATCGGTAATTCTTAACTTATAACCAGCATCTATACGTACTTATGTGCCGTCATTTTAAACAAATATATTTTTAATATATTCAGTTTTTACTAAAAATAGAACAACTCGTCTTTTTTGATTTAACGTTAAACTTTAAAAATCTGCACATTATTTTGTCTGCTTGTTATGTTTTTTAGTATAATATTCACAATTTATTTTGTCAACACCTTTTTTGCACTTGTAACGATTTCATTTAGTGAATTTTTTAAATTTATAAATATTGCACTAAATTCAGCCCTGTCAACCGGTGCTATATTGTATATTATTTGGTCTTGACTGCCTTAATTCCACTCCATTTGCCATATTTTGTGACACCGGATTTTTTAACAAAGGCTCTTATTCTAAAATAATATTTCTTCTTTTTCTTAAGTTTTTTAATTGTGCACCCCAAACTCTTTCCGCTGTTTATCTTCTTAACAGTTTTATATCCACCTTTTTTCTTTTTTGATATCTGTATCTGATAACCGGTAGCTCCTGAGACTTTTTTCCACTTCAATGATATTTTCTTTTTTCCACCTTTGCATTTTGCCCATTTTGCCTTACCAGGTGCTTTCACTGAAACGGACGGCTTTGACACAACTATTTTAACTGTTTTTGATGCCTGCAAAATTCTGTCTTTATTAGCACGTATTTCTAATACAACAGTACCTGCATTTATACCTGTTACGGAAAGTGTCTTCTGATCCTGACTTAACTCCCATTTTGCAGTCACATAGTTACCCTCAACCAAATCAACAATAATATCATTGTAGTCACCTGTATGTGGCAATATTTCTATTCCCAATTTTACAGTCTGACCCACCTTAATATTAGTATTTCCTGTAATTTTAACTCCGGTTACCTTAGGTTTTTCTATAGTTATAGTTGTTGACTCTGATTTTATTATTTCCCCATCATCATTGTAAACATTACATGTGATGGTGACGGTTCTCTCATTTTCAGAATACTTTTTAACTGTTACATTACCATAATTATCCACAACAGCTTTATCCGGGTTGCCCGAAACAAACTCAATTTTATTATTTGTAATTTTCTTATAATTTTCCTCTGTAGCTTCAGTTATTCTGTCTCTAAAATTATTAGTCATGTAAGAGAATACTGATTCCGTTGCCCCTTCCTGAATACTTTTACTTGAAAGGCGAATATCCGTGATATTACCATTTACGTGCATCGTAAAAGTTACGCCGTTTTCTTCGTTACCAACAGCCGGATAAATGGTAATTTGCGACTTTCCAACCTTAAGTGGTCTAAAACTAATCTTATTGGCAAAAGTATTTACATTAGTTTTTACAACATCTTCATTACTGCTTTTAACTATAATATCATTACTTAATAACTCCTCATTAAATCCATAAATGTAAGATATTTCATCTGTGATATAAACTTTACCATTATTCTCTATTTTTAACTCGTTTCCTTCTCCATCATACAATTTGATTCTCAATTTTTTTGAAGATACGCATACCTTTAGACTTGCCTGACCTCTTCCTGCCATAGCTTTCGCATTTATTGTAGCTTCTCCCGCTCCAACAGCCTGTAAGGTACATACAAACTTTCCGTCTACCTCCGTAGTTTTTGTAACTTTTACAATCTTTTCATTACTACTTGTAAACTTAATAGTATCTCTATACTCAGCATTTTCATCGTCACCTAGAAGTATTTCTGAAGCTTCAATGTCAGTTGTAGTTCCATACATCATATCTATAGAGCCTCTAGGACTAATTGTAATAAGATTTGCAGGCGAAACCACATTAATATATATAACCTTTGTTACCTGACCGGCTTTCACCCTGATACTTGCTGTACCACAGCTTCCGCCTTTAGGTGATATCGTAACTGATAATCCATCATCCGCTACCGTCATTGATATATAATCCGCACCGGTTAATACATCCCATTCAACAGTATCTGTAATAGGATCACCGGTTTTTGATACAAATTTAGGTGATATTTTCACACCGGCTTTCTCATCAACACTAATATACTGTTTATCATCCGTTACTATATCAACGCAAGGCACCCTTGTTACATCTGCCACATAGCTTACAGTTGGTGAATATACCGAAACGACTCCATCCGCTACTCTTAACTGAAGGTATTCCTGTATGTTCACACCTATTTTTTCTCCTTCACTTAATCCTTTAAGTGCTACGGCATAGGCTGAATTCTGATATGCATCAGTATAGTCGTTTTTATCTGCTTTGTTTACGGCTATCTTTTGTGTTGGCACCATCTTTGTTCTTTCCGGATTTTTTTCGCCGTCAAGATTTCCTATCTTTGCATCATATAAATACGAATTATCTGCTACTTTAACCTGTGAATAATAACCATTTGAATCTGAAGCAATAGTATAAAGAGGTATAATTGTTTCCTCATTAAGTCTGACTGTTATCTGTTCATTTAACGGTGTAATAGCCAGGTTAAAATTATATGTTGTTAAATAGAATTTTCCATCATTGCTATATCCAATTCCTGACCATCCGGTTTTCGGGAATTTTTCATTATCAATTCCACCCATTATGGAATCTGTTTTAAATGTACACTTATCATAAACATTTACTGATTTTAATCTTATGCATGCACCAAGAGCCTGATTATCAACACATGCTACAGTTTTGCTTAATACCACAGTGTCCAAATACTGGCATCCATAGAAAGTTCTTCTATTAATTATTGTAAGCGGTGCATTTTTGTCCATAACAAAGTTTTTGATTCCACTATTATTAAATGCTTCCATTCCAATATATTGCAACTTTCCTGCATATGACGCATCAAAATTTAATTCCTTTTTGTCTGTCATATAATTTTCTGCAATTCTTGAAGAACCTGCAAATGCATTATCGCCTATTGTTTCCAGATTTCTAGGTAATATAATATTCTTTAAAGATTCGCATCCCTGATATGCGCCATCCTCTATTACCTTTAAAGCCTGCGGCAACTCATCATCTATAACAAGGTTGAAATCGTTATAAAATGCGCATCGTCCAATTTTTTCAATTTTATCCCCCATCTCAACAGTTTCAAGTCCTGTATACCACTCATCATCTATAGCTTTTACGCCTAAACTTGAGACTTCTGAACCATCTCCCATTAAAATTTTTGTTGAACATTCCGCAAAAGCATACTCCGGAATAACCTTTAATTCTTTAGGTAATGATACCTTTTTTAAATTCAAACACCTATAAAACGCATATTTTCCTAATGTTAATTTTGAACATTTAGATAAGTCAGCGTTAGGTAACCCTACCACATATTGATAATGGAGTTCACTTGCAAAAGCATAACTCGGATCACTCCGAGATATTTGAATATATACTACAATGGAACCTTCTCCTACTTCTTTAGCAGATTTTTTTAATTTGTCCGGATTAACATATGCTTCCTTAGGCTGATAATAATTTGCATTTTCATTTGAAAATAATATAACCTTGTTGTCTCCGTCTTCTTTAGAAGCATGTATATCATCAGGCATGATATAATATTTTACCGCCTTGTTTATTCCTATAAACTCATCATCATCTTTAGCCCAGTCAGTTACACTATATCCGCACTCGTTAAAAGCATAGTCTCCTATTTTTGTGAGATTTGCCGGAAAATTAATGCTTTCCATACGACTGCAACCGCTAAAAGCATAATCACCGATTTCCAATGTTACCCTCTGGTTGTATTCGTTATCCGTAGGTAATTTTATTGTTTTAATATGTATTGAATCTGAAAATGCATAATTTCCTATCTTCTTTACAACGTCTCCCTTTACCTCCGGAAAATCGTCTATAACCAGTTCTTCCATTAAATTATTTTCAGAAAATGCATGGGGGCCAATAGATTCTACAGTTCCCGGTATTTCCACTGTGAAAAAATCACAATGAGAAAATGCACTTCTTCCTATTGTCTTAAGTTTTGTAAGCTTTGTCACAAAGGAAAAATCATATAAAGAGTGACAACTATTAAATGCACCTTCCTCTATTCTTTCTATGCTATCAGGAAGCTTTACATCATATAATTCTTCACACATTTCAAATACCGAAGTTTCAATAGCTGTAATTCCGGTATTTGCAGACAAATCTATTTTCAAAAGTCCGCTTCCGGAGAATGCACTATCCATGATTTTTACAATTTTCTCCGGTATTTCTATACTCTTAAGGCTGGTAGTGTTGGATAAAAATCCTGCCGGAATTGCTGTCATTCCTGCACCTAATTTAACCGAATTTAATCTTATACATCCATCAAAAACGCCACCGCCAATTCCTACAGCCGAATCATCTCCGGCATTTTCTATGGCTGCATTTATACCATCAGGTATAACTATAGACTTTAAATTTTCACATATAGCAAATGCATTATTTCCAATTTTAGCTATTTTTTCCGGAAGCACTATCCCATCTAAAGCCTTACAATTTCTAAATGCCTCACTTTGAATTGTAACCAGTGTCTGTGGTAAATTAACAGTTTCCAAATTAGCACAGTTAAAAAATGCTTCTTTGCCTATTTCCACAATATTCGATGGCATTCCAAACTGCTTAAATCCGCAATTCTGAAACTCGTTTGCCTCAATCCTTTTAACTTTTGACAGTTTTGAAGCATCAATCGCCGAAGCCTTTCTTGCATATCCCAAGCCTTCCAAGCTTTCTATTTTGTCATAATCCGGGTATGTTGACAAATCGATTTTACCTGTATATGTCCTTAAATCCTTTACTGTAATATTTGCGTACTTATCTCCACCAATTATATACCTAACTGCATAACACAATTGCACATCAGGTATTATATTGGTTGTAATCTGTATATTATCATCAACCATTGATTCCGCTGCACTTACGTTTTTTATAAGCCCTGAAAAATCTGTTCCGGGAATAATTGAAAACGTCATAGCCACAGCCAGTGTAATGCTAAAAAACTTCTTTGAAAATTTTCTCATAATTAATACTTCTCCTACCCTCGTATCCGTAAATACTCTATTACTCAACTAACTTTGCACTTTTCTTTGCTTTACCGGACTGTGTTCTTCCTCCAAAAGGCCAATTTGGATCATTTTTTGGAAGTTCTACAGTTAACGTTCCATTGTTTGTACCAACCTGATTAGCTGTTATTGAACCCTTTACAGTTACTTCTTTTCCACTCATAATACACTCACCATTAGGTGAATAAAATAATGCCTTAACATCCATTTTGTCACTGTTCAGGTTAATATGAGTGTTTCCTCTTCCCCAAACAGCTGAATATTTTCCATCTACTGAGTTATCAACTACCTGCTTGCCATTAGCAAAGTTGATTTCCTGACCGTCAGCAACAATTGTTGCTCCACTAAGCACAACATCATTGGCAAATACAATACCTGCCTTACACATCATAACACCACTAATATCAGCTTTGCCCTGTATTCCTAAATATCCTTCCGAAAACAGACTTCCTTCAACCACCAACTCGGAACCTATTCCCATTCCATTTACTTTTAAAATTCCTTTTATAACTAACTTTTTAATTCCATTGTATTCACCAATATTCAAATGGCTGTTTGCATATATTTTTTCTTCACTTTCAATTGTAAGAACCCCATTATGTGTATGACTTTTTGCGAACTGAGTATCCGGGAAATTTCCATCAATAACCTGATATTCCGAATCTTCTACATAAGGAATTCTTTCATTTATAATGTCTTCATAGTTAGGCATTTCTATATAGTTGTCCTCATCTTCATATGTTTGATAATTACCTGATGAACCCTTGTTATTAAACTTCGGCACCTCTATAACTCCATTGTCAATATTAAGGGTACCTGATATGTCAGCTGCACCATTGGCATGAATATCACCATCAGGAATATTAACGCTTCCATGCAATCCAAAATATGCCTTGGTTCCTGAGAAAATAGCATAATCCTTGGCTCCTTTTTCGCCTGCTGCTGCAACTGCCTTACAGGAAACCGGCAATTCACTATATCCAACTACACCGGCAAAATATGTCTTTACATCCTTTTTAATTTTAACTTCTACCTGCTCACCATTATTTAGTATGTTTACTGTTACATTCTCCGGATCATAGCCGTTAAGTTCCGCATATTCCTTTGCAACGCTTTCCGTTTTTGCCCTTTCAGGCAATGAATCTGCTGCTGCTAATGCTGATAAGTCGCAGGCATCCTGCATACTTACCTTGGTTGTGTAAGCATTTCCAAAATCCACTGCAAATGCCGTAAATCCGAAAATCACCACAAGACTCAGCACTACCATAACCATGGAAGCACCACTTTCTTCCTTACTAAATTTCCTAATTTTCTCTAAAATTTTCACCATATAACCCTCCAATTTTTCTCTATATTTTACGTTAATATTATGGTTCCGCACCACGCATGTTCCTTAATTATCATATTTTATTTTATTATTGTCAACTATTTTGCACTAGTGCAGATAGCTGTTTGGTGAATTTTCGGCACTTTTAACAAGAAAAACGTTTTTGAAATCATTGATTTTTGAACGAACTGATTAAACTATTTTTATGTAATAAAAAAAACACAGAGCTTTGTCATCCGACTTTTCGCTCTGCGTCCTTTTTCTCATCATTTTTTTATCAAATAATCTGTTTCATTACCTTACAGACAAATATTTTCTACTTAATATATCTCTTAAACACCTTTTCCAGCATAAAGCTGTTTAACAACATTCCTCCCACAGGTAAAACTACAATAAGTACAGGTATATCCCAAACAAGCATTGCCGATAAGGCAAATATTACAGCCATACCCAGTGTTACTGGAAGATGTGCAAAAAACATTAAAAGTCCGTTTTTTAATGTATTCTTCCAATTATTTTCAAATCTTGCCGTTAACGCAAATGTCCATATCGCCCATGTCATGGCAAGAATCCAAAGTATAAAGAATGTAATCTGATATCCGGAAATTACGGAGCCACCACTAAGTGCTAATGATATATCCCACATACTAACCACTGTAAGTATGGCAAATATTATTGATGCCTGCACCGTGTTTTTGAAATTATCCTTAAAGCATTTAAAAAATCCCTTATAGCAGTATCCACGGTTTTGCCGTATATTCCTAAACACCGTATCATATAGTGCAGTAGTTGATGCCCCTGCTGTTATTACCGGAATACAGCACACAAACCACAGAAGGCTTACCACAATCACATCAAACACTTTGTTGCCTATTCTGAATATAAGACTATCACTGTTAATCTTTGGCATAGTACTTTTCCCTTTATTACTTTTCTTTTTCAATAACCTCTATTGCTTTTTGCAATTGATTATCCTTTTTACCATCTTTAGATATCTCCACCTTAACATCAGGAGTAATGCCCTTGCCATGAATGTTAACGCCCTTAGGTGTATAGTATTTTTCTACAGTAAGTTTAACTGCAGAACCGTCACTTAAAGGAATAATACTTTGTACAATTCCTTTTCCAAAGGACTGGGTTCCCACTATCTTTCCTGCTCCAAAATCCTGAATGGCTCCTGCAAAAATTTCTGAAGCACTGGCACTGTTTTCATTCTGTAAAACTACCATAGGCATATCTAAGAAATTAGCATCTGATTTCTTTTCCTGCTTGTTTCCATCCTTATCCTTGGTATAAACCAATGTTCCTTCCGGCAACAAATCATCTAACATTTCACATACCGTGTCATAAAGTCCACCGGGATTGTTTCTTAAGTCAAATATAACTGATTTCATTCCCCGCTTCTTCAAATCATCTAATGCTTCCTTAAACTGGTCATACGTCACTTCCTCAAACTGGGTAATTTGAATGTATCCTATGCCCTTTGACTTATCAAGCATCTTGTGTTCTACTGTCGGAACATCAACTTTGTCTCTGGTTACTTCTAAATCAATGTATTCTTTTTCAGAGGTTCTGTACACGTTAATTTTAACTTTCGTGTCTTTTTCTCCCTTCATTTTTGCCACAACATTGTTTAAATCTTCCCCGGTTACTTCCTTATCTTCTACCTTAAATATAATATCTCCATTTTTCATTCCTGCTTTTTCTGCAGGTGAACCTTTAAAAACATTAATGGCAGTAATTACACCTGTGTCCGCATTTTGCGAAACTAATGCACCAATTCCGCAATAACTTCCTGAAGTTTCTTCCTTTAATGCATCATATTCATCCTTTGTATAATAAACTGAATACGGATCATTTAATCCCTGAAGTAATCCTTTATATATATTCTCTTCAAGAGTCTTTTCATCTGTTTTTTCAAGATACTTTAAATCTATTACATCTTTCAGAAAATCCAGTTTTCCGGAGACTTCACTGCTTATGGTTGTCTTGCTTCCTTTTTCTGTTTTTACTGCGTTTATTCCAAAACCAACGCATATTGCCACTATAAGCATTACAAAGGCTCCCGTTAAAAAACCGGGTAAAAATTTTGTCTTATTTTTCTTCATATCTCTGTGTCGTCACTTTCTGTAATATTTTAATTTAGATAGTCATATGGATTTTGATAAGCTCCGTTCACTCTTACTGTAAAATGCAAATGGTTACCTGTAGACGAACCTGTAGTTCCTACAAGCCCTATAGTCTGACCTGCACTTACCTGTGTTCCCGGACTTACAAGTAACGCTGACATATGCATGTATATAGTATATACACCGTTTCCGTGATTAATTCCAATCCAGTTTCCTGCTGTCGGGTTTAAATTTGCCCACTCAACAGTTCCTGATGATGCAGCTACAACAGGCGTTCCTGCCGGTGCAGGTATATCAATTCCGTTGTGGAATGAACTTGAACCTGAGAAAGGATCACTTCTGTAACCATATCCTGATGACACACTGGTATATCCCGGGCAAGGCCATCCAAAACTGCCGTTTCCTGAATGGGAACCACCGTTATTCTGATTATTATTATTATTGTTGTTATTGTTATTATTAGCTGCGTTTTGTGCTTCCTGAGCAGCCTTTCTTGCTGCTTCCTGTTTTGCAGCATCAATGCTTTGCTGTTCAGCTGCTGCCACCTTCTGCTCCTGAGCACTGATTTCCGCGTCTAACGCAGCTGAGTTTGCCTCATTATCCTCTAACAGGGCAACATATGTAGACAATTCCTTCTTCTTTGAATCCGATAACTGCTCTAACTGTGCCTTGTCGTTTTTCTGCTTCTTCTGCATAGTTACAAGATTTTCTTTTTCTGTAACTAATGTTTCCTTAGCATCAGCAATAGCCTGCTTTGTTTCCTTTAACTTATGAAGCATCTTTCGGTCATACTGTGACAACTCAGTAATGTACTCTGCCTTATTTAAAAACTCAGTTATACTTTCTGAATTTAAAATCAAATCAAGCATTTGCGTGTCGCCATTTTCATACATATACTGGATTCTAAGCTTCATATCGCTATACTGAACCGTAATGCTTTCCTGAGCACTTTTTAATTTTTTATTAGTTTTGTCAATCTTGTCCTTAGTTTTGTCTAATTTCTGATTTGTCTCGTAAATATCTGTGGCAAGTTTAGTCAGCTGCTTGTCCACCTGACTAATATACGCCTCTGCATCAGACTTTGATGCTTCAAGCTCATTTTTCTGCCGAGCAGCTTTATTTTTCTGGGCATTTAAGTCTGACAGTTTATCTTTTTCATTGTTTACGTCGGCAAATGATGGTGCAGCCATGCTTATGCTTAACACTATTGCCAATCCGGCTCCTAATACTTTTGATAATTTTCTCATTGTGCTTCCTCTTATACTTTCAAATGTTTTCTAAGTGATAACACCGAACCAATAAGTCCGATACCTGCTCCTATTCCTAATCCCATTGGCACCAATACCGAAAAAATCTCATGTACTGATGCAAAAGAGATTGAACTTGCCATAACGCCAAACTTTGACATTACCAAAGCTACCAATCTGTTATATATAACTCTTATCAGGACAAGCGGTATAGTTGAACCAACTAATCCGATAATCATTCCTTCTATTATAAATGGTGCTCTTACAAAAGCGTTGGTTGAACCAATAAGTTTCATTATTTTTATTTCGTGCTGTCTTACGGAAATTCCAATCATAACCGTATTGCTTATTAAAAATATACCAACACCTAACAGAATAATAATCAGTGCCACCGAAATATATCCTAAAACCTTTCCTACGGTAGAAAGTGTTTCTTTCGCCTGTTCCGAATGTTTAACCTTTCTTACTCCATCAAGACCTTCCATTTTCTTAACGAAAGAATCCTGCTGATTAATGTCCTTTAAGAAGACTGTATATGACGCTGAGTTAGCTAAAGGATTGTCCTTGTCAAATCCTGAAGCTAAATCCGGGTCGTCTTCAAAATAACTTTTCTTAAATCCTTCCCATGCTTCGTCAGCAGATGTGTATTCGTACTTGTCTACACGGCTGTCATTTTTAATTTCATTACCTATAGCATCAATCTGTTCCTGTTTAATTCCCTTATCAAAGAAAACTGTTACTCCAAGATTTTGCTCAACCTGCTTTTCCATAAAGTTTACATTAATAATAATAGTAAAAATAACACCTATAAGGAAAATACACGCTGCAATAGTTCCTATTGACGCTAAAGAAAATAATTTGTTTCTTTTTATGTTAACCAATCCCTGGTTTACACAATATCCGGCTGTTCTTGCATTCATTTATTCCACCACCTTGCTGTCGCTTACTTTGACACCTTTTTTCATTGTAATTACACGTTTATTCATTTTCTCCACAATCTCCATATTATGGGTAACTACAATAACGGTGGTTCCCTGTCTGTTTACTTTATCTAATAATTTCATGATTTCCCATGAATTCTCCGGGTCAAGATTTCCTGTAGGTTCATCTGCCAAAAGAATCTGCGGCTTATTTACAATAGCTCTGGCAAGAGCAACTCTCTGCTGTTCTCCACCTGATAACTCGTTAGGATTTGAACGATACTTTTCCGACAATCCTACCAAAGCAAGAACCTTGGATACATTTTTCTTGATTTCCCTAGGTGCCACGCCTATTACACGCTGTGCAAAGGCAATGTTTGAATATACATCTCTATCCTGCAATAATCTGAAATCCTGAAATACTACACCTATTTTTCTTCTGTATTTTGCAACGCTTCTTGAGCGAAGCTTTGATAATTTAACATCGTCAACTGTTATGGTTCCTTCTGTAGGATTTAACTCCTTAAGCAATAATTTTATAAATGTTGATTTTCCTGAGCCACTGGCTCCCACAACAAATACAAACTCTCCATCATCTATATCAAGATTCAAATTATTCAGTGCCGGTGCCCCGTTTCCATAAGTCTTACTTACACCTTCAATTTTAATCATTTACTTTCTCCTTATTTAATCTCATTAATCACGTAAATATGTTCATAACGTATTAAAAGTGAAAAGCAATATACTCTGCTTTTCACTTTTAAGCATCCTCTAAGTAGTTGTCCCACCAACACCGGTGTTCATCCATACCACTTATTTAAAAATCTGTGTTACCCATATACTTCATATACTTAACTACCATTAATGCAATCTTAAAGGTTATTGCATCCTCAAATACACGGAGGTCTAATCCCGTGCTCTTTTGTAGCTTATCAAGTCTGTATACCAATGTATTTCTGTGTATATAAAGCTGTCTTGATGTTTCAGAAACATTCAAGCTGTTTTCAAAGAACTTATTAATGGTAGAAAGTGTTTCCTCATCAAACTCATCCGGTGATTTACCCTCAAAGATTTCTTTAATAAACATTTTGCACAACGGAATCGGTAACTGGTATATAAGTCTTCCTATTCCTAAGTTGTTGTAAGCAACAACACTCTTTGTACTAAAGAATATTTTTCCTACATCCAACGCCATTCTTGCTTCCTTATATGAACGGGAAACCTCTTTAATTTCTTTTACAATGGTTCCATATGCCACATTCGCCTTTACCATAGCTTCCGTATTAAGCATATCTACAATAGTGTTAGCTATACGTTCTACTTCCTCATATCCCTGCTTGTCATCTAAATGTTTAACAAGAATAATGCTCTTTTCATCAACAGCTGTAATAAAATCCTTCTTCTGACCGGAGAACAATGTTCTCACTGTCTCTAATGCCACGCTGTCCTTTTCATTCTTAGTTTCAATAATGCATACACATCTACGTGCATCCACATCAATGTGTAATTTCTTTGCTCTATTATAAATGTCAACAAGGAGAAGATTATCTAAAAGAAGATTCTTAACAAAGTTGTCTTTGTCAAATCTTTCTTTGTATGCTACTAACAGATTCTGAATCTGGAATGCTGCCATCTTTCCAACCATAAATACATCATCGCTGGTTCCCTGAGCTATAAGAATAAGTTCTAACTGGTTTTCGTCATAAACCTTAAAGAACTGATATTCCTGAACTGACTGGCTGTCTGCCGGAGATGCTACAAATGACATTATAGCATGTCCAAACTGTTCTCCTCCCTGGGAAGTACTGGCAACTATCTTTCCGTCTGTATCTGCCACATACAAATCAACCCTTGATATGCTTTTTATTCCTTCAATTGTATTTTGTAAAATCTGATTTGAAATCATCGTATCACTCCTGTCTTTCCCTCTCATCGCATTTTGCTATCGCACGCAACAATCTTTCTTTATTTTAATACAAAAGTAACAAAAAAAAAAGAGGAAATATGCAAAAAATATATTTCC